>DAINAD010000048.1:0-3950 GCA_036733605.1 Patescibacteria group bacterium
TTAATTCCTTTGCTGTTAATATGGTACTTCAGTATGGAAAGATTGGTAAATGGAAAGATTATACATTTGGGGAAAAGGTATACATAATACTAAGTCTTGTTGCTAAATCACTACTTGCATGGCAAGTATTTGCAGGGACATTAAGACCTGTTTAAGATTTAATTTTAAAAAATAAGAAAGTGATAGAAATAGTACAGAATACTCAGGATAGGAAGCAATTCTGGAAAGAACGAAGAGAAAAGAAATCTAAGCAATTAGAAAAAATATATGAAAAGATAGCCCCAGGTATACCTCTTGTTAATGTCTCTTTTAAAGAACTCTTTTTAGAGAAGTGCGAAGAGTATTTTGAAGAATTAATAGATTTAAAAAGTGAGATTAGAGAATTAGAAAGATGGGATTCATACGAAATTACTAGAATGTTTGGTAAAGGATTAAATCCTACCTCTTTAAAAACTGCTCAAAACAATGTTAAATATCTTGTAAGCAAGATTAAACCTGAGAGTAAAGATATTAAAGTAGTTGAGTTTGGACCTGGTTCAGGATGGTCTACAGTAATGCTTTTTAATGAACTTAGGAGTGCATTCCCTGAACACAATATCCACTTACTCTCTACAGATCTTTCCCCTCATTCAATTGTATCTACACAAAATACTCTAGATTATGCACAAATAGATTGGCAAGCATCACTAGATCCCTTCTCATTTAATGAAATCCCTAATACAGGGAACAAGGTTACTTTAATGTTAGGAGATTTTAATAAGGTATTACAGGAACAAAAAGATAATACATTTGATGGATTTTTCTCAAGTCATGGTACAGCCTATCTGTCTCAGGATCAATATCTTGAACTCTTTAAACATATACAATTAAAGGGTAAGGATCAAAGCATGTTTGTAGGCGATTCTCTAGACCCTTTGTATACAGTTCAATTGGATTCACTTCACTTAATAATGTGCTCAATGTTTCCTAATAGAGTAAAGAAATTCCAAGAGTATGAGTATGGAGAAAGTCTACAGAGTAACTCTAAGTTCTTTCCAGGACAAGAGGTTAAAAAATTAACAAAAGTACACAACGATGAGTCATTCCTTTTTTACCATTGGAATAACTACTTAATTCGACATTTGAGAGTAGGATATTTAGCACAAATGATGAAATCGATAAAAATAACTACAGATGTTATTGAAGAGTATCGGGAAGATGTATATCCTTCTTACTTACTAAAAAATCTTTTGATGAATAATAAACTACCATTTAAATCACAAAGTGATGTGCCTCAGTGCCCACTATATATCTCTAATGCTGCATTCATTTTAGAAAAAGATGAACACTGATTTAATAGGAATAATTAATCTGCTATCAGGAATACTCCAAATTAGTATTGGTGCTTTAGCTTACTTTAGTGATAGAGAGAGTAAGATAAAAAAATATTACTTCCTCTCTGCATTCTTCTTAGGAGCTTGGTCTCTTTCTCTTTTCTTTTACTCTAATCCCTTTCTTTTTGATAGTACAATATGGTTAAAGATTGTATATACATTCGCATACGCCATGACTCTTGGTCTCATACTTTTTGCGAAGGTATATCCAAAAGAAGATAGTAAAAGATTTAGATACTTCTTTTGGATAATATTTCTTCTAATGAGTATTGAGTTGTATTTCTTGTGGTTTACAAAATCCATAGTCATAGATACACAATATCTTCCCTCTCAGTTTAATAGTCTGGCCACAATGGGAAGACATTACATCCTCTACGCCATACCAGAATTAATCACCGCTATTTACATAGTTAGATACTACATTAAACAATCTAAAACATTAATAGGGATTGAAAAAAGACAAGTACAATACTACTTTGTAGGAGGAATAATAATGCTACTACCTGTAATACTCTTTGATTTTGTATTACCAATACTTTTTAATAACACAACATATTACAAATACAGTACTGTAGGAAATACAATATGGACATTACTTGTAGGATATTCCATTCTTAAAACTAGATTTTTAGATATTAGAGTTGTAATAGGATCTCTCTTTGTAACATTTACGAAAGCATTTTTAGTTACTCTAAGCTTTGGTACAGTATTAATATTTGCATATATAACGGAGCTTAAACTTAATGGCTCAGGTATTCTAAAAATCTTTCTTCTAAGTATTCCATTAGGAATACTGCTTACAAAACTTTTTTCAGAGATAGAGAATTTTTTTACTAAGAGTTTCATATATATAAATTACCATCCAATTAAAACACTTCAGGAATATAACAGGTTAATTGCAAAATCTCTTAAACTCTCAGACTTACTTATTAATCTTGCTCAAACTTTAAAGAGTTCTTTTAAATCTAAATTCATAATTTCAATAATATTAGATAAAGAAAGAAAACCTGTATCAAAAGTACATATCTCCAACCCGAATCTTACAATAGAGGAAATATCTAAAGCTCTAGAAATTTGGTACGGATTAAATAGCAATAGAGTAATAATTTACTCGGAGTTACTTAAGACTAAAAGAGCAGGGAAAAGGATGCTAGATGATAAAAGAAATTCCATTCTTACCTTTATGAAAGAAAATGATATAGAAATAATGTTTCCAATAGAGCAAGGTATGGAATATACCGGTGTAATACTAATCGGAAGCAAAGAGGATATGAGCTCATATACAATTACAGATATAAAGTTTTTAGAAAGTATAATTCAAAGTACTCAAATAGCTCTAGAGAGAGCATTCTTGTATAAAGATGTAGAGGATTTTAGTAATAAACTACAACAGAAAGTAAATGAACAGACTCAGGAATTACAAATTAAGGTAAAACAGTTGGAAGAAGCAAGAAGAAAAGAGGCCGATATGATAGATATAATGGGACATGAACTTCGTACTCCTGCAACCGTTGTAAAGCTTAATGTAGAACTTTTAGAACGAAATATTTCTAAAGGAGATATCTCTCTTAATAAATATATTGAGAGAGTTAAAGAAGCAATTGATAATGAAATTAAACTAATTAATACACTTCTAACAAGTGCTAAATTAGAAGGAAACAAGATTGTAATTAATAAAGAGGAAATAGATATTAAAGATGAGATTGAAATGTCTCTACATGCTCACGAACATAAGGCACAAGAAAAAGGTTTAGATATATTAAATAAGGTAGATATAAATACTCCTTCAATATATGCTGATAAAGCAAGAACAGTTGAAATTCTAAATAATTTAATTAGTAATGCTGTTAAATATACACAGAAAGGTTCCGTTACAATAGAGAGTAAATTTAACAAAGATTTTGTTACAATATCTGTAATAGATACAGGACAGGGAATACCTAAAGATGAGATAGCAAGGTTAGGGAAAAAATTCCATAGAGTTGAAAACTATATTGATCCTACTCAAGATAAGAAATTAGAAATCGTTAGACCAGGAGGTACAGGGTTAGGACTTTTTGTTACATTTGGACTTGTAGAGAAAATGGGGGGAGATATATGGGTAGAAAGTGAAGTAGATAGGGGTAGTAATTTTACGTTCTCTCTACCAAGATATAATGGGGAAGAGAATATGACTCTACATACACCCAAGAGTATGTTTGAGAGATTAGGGTTAAAGAAATAGATGAGAAAGAAAGTAATCGTAAATGACCTAATGCAAAAGGGGTATATATATTACCTTGTAGAACCAATTGGTAAGAATTTTGATCCTCTCTTTAATCCAGAACTTACTCCAAAAGAAATGCTTGAGTTAGGTGTATTTGGTGGTAAATATATGACTGATTGTACTAATGAATTTCCTAAAGATTGGTTTACTAATGCTAAACTCTCACCTCTTAAAAAAGATATTACCCTTAACTACTTTAAAGTAGATGCTAGTATGCCACTCTCATATTGGAAACAGAAAGGATGGATATATCCTCAGGATCCAAGAGGATGGTTTCAATGGTACTGTAGGTATTACATGGGTAGAAGAAT
>DAINAD010000049.1:0-3824 GCA_036733605.1 Patescibacteria group bacterium
CCTGGAGCTGTAGCAGCCCCTACAGCGAGTTTAAATCTAACTAATGATATATTAGACGATATTAAGAAAAGAGGTGCTAAGATAGGTAAGATTGAGTTAAAGGTAGGATGGGGTACATTTGCTCCAATTAGAGAAGAGAATATTGAAGATCATGAGATACACAAGGAGTATATTAATGTTAGTAAAGAGGTCGCGGATATGATAAATGGGTGTAAGGGAAGAGTATGGGCATTTGGTACTACAGTTGCTAGAACTCTAGAGAGTATATATTCTGAAAAAGAGAAGAAGGTATTACCATATTGTGGATATACAGATCTTTACATATATCCAGGATACAAGTGGAAGATAGTTGACGTATTGGTAACTAACTTTCATATGCCTGATTCCTCTCTAATTCTTTTAGTTAGTTCTTTTTCAGGGAAAGAGAATGTTAAAGAAGCATATGCTCAAGCTATTAGTGATAAGTACAGATTTCTTAGCTATGGAGATAGTATGTTAATTGGTGCTAATTTAAGTAAGTAAAAATGATGAACTTAGACATTCTGAAAGAGAAACTCTTCTTTATGCCAGATGCTACTAGAGGAGCAGTAAGATATCTAACAACTAAACAGTTAGAGGAAACAGGTACACAGGCTTTAGTAACCAATACCCTACACCTACTTATACACCCTGGACCAGAGGTAATACAGCAATTAGGTGGTATAAAAAAGATGATGGGATGGAATGGTATTGTATTTACAGACTCAGGAGGCTTTCAAGTATTTTCTTTACTTCATTCTAAGAAATGGAAAGGTAAAGTTCATGAAAATGGTGCTACATTTAAATCTCCCAAGGAGGGTAATACATATGAATTAACTCCAGAATCCTCAATTGATATCCAAATGAAAATTAATTCAGATGTTTTAGTTACTCTAGATGATTGTAGAGATACAAACCTTTCTAGAAGGGATGCAGAGCAATCTGTTGAAAGAACATTAAAATGGGCAGTTAGATGTAAGGATCATTTTAACAAGGAGTATGGTGGTACACAAAAAACAGGTAAGCTTCTTACTGCAGTAGTACAGGGTGCTAACTTTCCTGATTTACGTTCATACTGTGCGAAGGAGTTAGTTAAGATTGGTTTTGATGGTTACAACTTTGGGGGGTATGTAGTTAATGAAGATGGAGAATTGGTTGTAGATGAGATGACAGCAGTTATTGAGAGTATTCCTAAAGATACAATCCGTTATGCAATGGGAGTAGGTAAACCAGAGGATATTATTAGAGCTGCAGAGATTGGTTACAATCTTTTTGATACAGTTTTGGTAACTCGTAATGCTAGGCATGGTACTGTATATACTTCAGAAGGTATTCTTCGAATTAAAAACAGTAATATGGCTTTGGATATAAAACCCATCGATGAAAATTGTAAATGTGAATGTTGTCTAAACTATTCTCGTGCATACATCCATCATATGCTTAAAAACGGTGAAGCTACAGCTTTAACCTTATTAACAATTCATAACCTTACCTATTACCAAAACCTCATAGGAGGTCTGTCCTAGGTCTGTCCCCGTTCGCGCTTGTTCCATTTGTAATCCGATGGCTTTCTAACCCAACCTTCGTGCACAGGATTCCTTTGTACGTAGGCGATAGCTCTTCGCAAATCCTTTTTGTATTGCAGGTAATTAGAGTTGTACCTATTTTGAAAAACATGGCCAACTTTCTGATATTTTCTATTTACTTCCATCGCAAAACCGGTACAAACCTTTTGCATAAATTTTGATAACAATTTCGGATCTTTTCCTGTTCTGATGACAAGGTGAAAATGTGTCTCCATTATACAGTAAGTAAGTATCTTTATGTCACATTCCTTATTATATTTGTACAGCAAATTAAGAAAGGTTTGTTTGTCGGAAGCCGCTCGGAATATGGTGTCTTTGTTGTTACCACGATTGTATACATGGTAAAAACTATTCGATATGTAGTTGCGTCGGCTCCGAGACATGATAAAAGGATAGCAGAGGAAGATGAAATTCCGATGAAATGGGGACAGACCTAGGACAGACCTGATGTTTATTAACTGTCTAGAAAGATTGTGATAAAAATGATATCATTAGAAAGTCCTTAATAATATTTGATTTTTAAGATAGGACGGGGATAGAAATATTGAAGTTTTTAGAATTAATGAAATTTTTTAATAGTATATATTTTGATAAAACATACAATAAAAAAGAGTATTTAGATTCACCGAATCTGGTGTAAATTCACCTATTTCTTTTCCCCAAATTAATAAATTTTTAACAATACTCAAATGGAGTTAATAATTGGTATTGTTGCAACGCTGGTAGGAGGAGTCTCTGTATTCTCTTACTTAAAGTATGGACGGAAATGGGTAAATATAAAAAATATCCCAGAAGAAGAAATAGCTAGGGTTGCTAACAAGATAATCGGTAATAAGATTGCCGACGCAGAAAAAGAGATAGAAGAGAACAAGCATAAATCTGAAGAGAGATTGAGAGTTCTCAGAAAAGAAACAGATGAGCATGAGGAGTTACTCTTAGAAAGGGAGAAGAAACTTAATGAGAGAACTAAGATGCTTGATAAGAAGAGTGAAGAGGTAGAGGTTGCATCAGAGGCAGTCAAAAAGATGCAAAGAGGTTTAGAAAAGAATAGGGCTTTACTTAAGGAAGAGCTAGAGAGAATCTCAGGTCTAACACAAGAGGAAGCAAGAGAGAAATTAATGAGCCAAGTAGATGAGGATATCAAAAACTACGAAGCTAAAAAGATTAGGCAAGCTGAAAAGCATGCTGAAGAAATTGCTGATGAGAAAGCAAAAGAAATTTTAGTTGAATCTATGCAAAGAATAGCAACTGATTATGTAGGAGAGACAACTACTTCTACAATTAAGATAGAGGATGACAAAGTAAAGGGTAGAGTAATTGGTAAAGAGGGTAGAAATATCCGAGCATTTGAAAAATTAACAGGCGTAGATGTAATAGTAGATGAATCACCAAATACAATTGCGCTTTCTTCTTTTGATCCACTTCGAAGAGAAATTGCTTCTGTAGCATTAAGCAAATTAATAGGGGACGGAAGAATACATCCTAGCTCTATAGAGGAAGCTATTAGAAAAGCTAAGAACGAAATTTCAATTGAGATTAAAAAGAATGGTCAAGTACTTGCTGAAGAAGCAGGATGGCCAGGTATTGATATCGGTCTATTAAAGCTTCTGGGTAAGATGAAGTATAGGACTAGTTATGGTCAATCATTAATGTCTCATACAATTGAGATGATGAGACTGGGTGAAGTGTTAGCTGCAGAGGTACACGCTGATGTAGATTTAGTTAAGAGAGCATGTTTGCTACACGATATTGGTAAGGTGCTCACTCATAAGATAGATAGTCCTCACCACCATATCTCTGGTCAAGTTGCTAGAAAGTATGGATTAGATGAAAAGTTAGTAAACGCAATTGAAGCACATCACTTGGATATAGAGCCACAGTCTGTTGAAGCAGTATTAGTATATATTGCAGATGCAATATCTGGTGCAAGACCTGGTGCTAGAAAGGATAGCTATGAGCAGTATATTCAAAGAATAGAGGCATTAGAGAATGTAGCCAAAGAGTTAGGTGGAGATAAGATAGAAGAGGTGTTCGCTATCAAAGCTGGTAGAGAGTTAAGGATAATCGTTAAGCCTGCATTAATCTCAGATGATGAGATGACAGTGCTTGCTAAAGACTTAGCAGCTACAATCGAAAAGACTCAGAATTATCCTGGTAACGTAGAAGTTACCTTAATTAGGGAGACAAGAGCAGTAGAAATCGCTAGATAACGGATATCTT
>DAINAD010000050.1:0-3801 GCA_036733605.1 Patescibacteria group bacterium
ACAACATCTTTAAAATACATAACCTCATCTACATATGCATTTGTTTCTTTTGCTTTATTAATATTATCAATCACTAGGAGTAGGGAATTTATATTCTTAGCTCTAATCTCTAAACTAGCAGGTAAAGAATCTGCAGTGACTGTAGATATTAAATCAGGGTTATCTGCAAAATCTTCCCTATATATCTCTAAAGCCTCATCTTGTGATACATACTCTATCTGTTCTACTAACTCTTTATTATTAATTATATCTCTAAAAGCAAATATCTCTTCTTCAGAGGTAGCTTTCTTAAAAAAAACAATAACTTGGGCCTTCTGTTCATAGTAGTCTGTAGCTTTTTGAGTAAGTATAGATGCTGATACAAATACAGAGGAGAGTGTAAACACTATGGTAGATACTAATATGGTAGAGAGTGTTAACCACTTATTTCTTTTAATATTCTTTTTAGTAACAGAAAATACTCTTGTAGTATTCATTATGATTTTTTACTTAAATATTTTTTAACAAAGGCAGTTAACTCCTTATGTTCTTTTTTACTTAGTTTCATATTTCTTAAATCACCCTCTGTGATATTTAGAAGGATTTCAGGTTCTGTAATGGCGAATTTCTTAAATTTCTCTTTAATGGATTTATTCAAGGATTTAAATTCTGGAGAAAGTTCTCTTTCTTTTTTCTCTGGTTTACTTTCTTTCTTCTCTTCTTTTACTACTTCTTTTTTAGGCTCCTTTTCTTCCTTTTTCTCTTCCTTAACTTCAACCTTTTTATTTACTAAATTATTTAAATCAATATCTTTAGGTTGTGTATCTGAATTAAGTCTACCATCTTTAATATTAATGATTCTATTTTTAGTACCATTAATTAAATTAAGGTCATGGGATATTACCATTACGGTAGTACCATTCTTATTTATTGTTTTTAATATTTCTAATATCTGTTTCGCATTATCTGAATCTAAGTTACCTGTGGGTTCATCTGCTATGAAAAGATCTGGTTTATTTGCTAGTGCTCTAGCTATTGCACCTCTTTGCTGTTCACCGCCAGATAATTCCTGAGGAAAGAGATTTTTTCTTTCACGAAGACCTACTAAGTCTAAGAGGTAATCTGTACTATCTTTAATCTCTTTCTTACTTTTATCTAATATCTCTAGAGCAAACTCTATATTCTCCTCTAATGTTTTAGTACTTAGTAATTTAATATCTTGAAATACTACTCCTAACTTCTGCCTATATGCTGGAAGTAATCTTCTATTTAGTTTGGGTACCTCAATCTCATTAAAATATATACTACCGGAAGTAGGTAACTCTTCTCTAATTAGTAATCTCATTATTGTTGATTTACCAGCACCAGAGGGACCTACAACATAGCAGAACTCTCCTTCATCTATTCTAAAGGTTACATCTTCTAATGCTATGATATTCTCTTTATATTTTTTAGTTACGGTATTGAATATTACCATGGCAGTATTTTGCAGTTTAAGTTACCGTATATATTACTGTATTCTTAACTGAGCTTCAAGAAGCTCATCTAAGTTACCATCTAAGACACTTTCTGGATTACTTAGCTCTATACCTGTTCTCAAATCTTTAACTAATTTGTATGGATGTAGTATGTAATTTCTAATTTGATTACCCCATCCTGCTACTTTGTAATCACCTTTAATATCTGTAATTTCCTTTATACGATTCTCTTCTAATATTTTCCAAAGCTTACCTTTTAATATTTGCATAGCTTTATCTCTATTTTGTAACTGACTTCTTTCTTGTGAGCAGTGTACTGTAATACCTGTAGGTATATGAGTTATCTGTACAGCAGAGGATGTTTTGTTTACATTCTGTCCACCAGGGCCTCCTGATTTTGTTGCTTTAAACTCTATATCTGTTTCTGGTATCTCTATATCTTTTTCTAAATCATCTAATATGGGTATAACCTCTACACCTGCAAAAGATGTTTGTCTAAGATTTTGAGCATTAAAGGGTGAGAGTCTAATTAATCTGTGTGTTCCATGTTCTCTTTTTAATATACCGTATGCATACTTACCATATATATCTAATGTGACAGTAGATATACCTACCTCTTGGCCTTTTAATATGTTAGTTACTGTATATTTCCATCCCTTACTCTCTATATACATGGTATACATTCTAAACAGCATCTCTGCCCAATCATTTGCTTCTGTACCTCCCTGTCCTGAGTGTATGGACATGGTTGTATTACAGCTATCATATTTACCAGAGAGGAATTTAAGTGATTCAAATTGGGATATCTCTTTTTCCAATCTCTCATACTCTTGTTTGATTAGTTCCTCATCCTCTTTATCCATATCTTCTGTTAAAGAGAGTAGGGAATTAATATCTTGTTGTAGTTTAGTAATATTATTAATTTCTTGGGATATATCTGATATCTGAGTCATTACTTCTTGAGCATGTTTATTATCTTCCCAAAGGTTTTCTTTTCTACTTTCCTCCTCTAATGATTTAAGGATATCTTTTTTAGAATCTATATCTAAAGATTTGGTTATATCACTTACTTTCTGAGAAAGTTCTTCTATCTCTCTTTTACTAATTGAGTTCATTCTTGTATATTATACTAATTCTATTTTAAAAAACAGCTAGTATATGTTTGGCCTATTTAGTAGAAAAGATAGTGAGCAAGTAAAAAGAAAGTTAGAAGTAGAAGCAAAAAACTTTTCTGTATTACTCATATTAGATGGATTTGGAGTACATCCTGATCCTGAGGGTAATGCAGTATTGGGTGCTAATACACCTTTTTTGGATACTGCTTGGACATACGGTAAATCAACACTGATTAATGCTTCAGGAACTTATGTTGGTCTTCCATCTGAAGAGGCAGGTAACTCTGAGGTAGGACATCTTAATTTAGGTGCAGGTCAGGTTGTATATCAGACTCTCCCTATGATTAATGATGCAATATCTACTCATGAGTTGGATAGTAATCCAACCTTAAAAGAAGCTATTGATGAGGTTAAGAGAAGGGGTTCTAATCTACATCTAAGTGGTGTACTTAGTGCAGCTGGTGTACATGGTCATATTAAGCATCTTTTCTCTTTAATGGAGCTTTGTAAGGCTCACGGTATTAATCCATATATTCATGTAATGTTAGATGGTAGGGATACACCTGCTAGAGATGGTTTCTTGTATTTAAACAAATTAAATGAAAAGATTAAAGAGTTAGGTATTGGAAAAATTGCTTCTATGCAAGGAAGATTTTACGGAATGGATAGGGACAACAGGTGGGAGAGAATTAAACTAGCATATGATGCTATGGTTGGAATATCTCAAGAGACTTTCCAAGATCCTGTTGTTGCATTACAATCCGCATATGCAAGGAATGAAACAGATCAATTCTTTCTACCAAGAACTAGAGTAGATGCTACTGGTAGACCAGTAGGTCCAATTAGAACAAATGATATATTACTTTTATGGAATTTTAGAGAAGACAGAGCTAGGCAGTTAAGTAAAGCTTTCATTGTAAAAGAATTTGAGAACTTTGTAAGAAGAGATTATCCCGAAAATCTTTACTTAGTTACTATGACAGGATATGAGGAAAATATCCCAGCCCACGTTATCTTCCCTCCTAAAAAGATTAAGAAGTCATTAGCAGGGTATGTTGCAGAGAATGGTTTTAATCAATTACATATCTCTGAGACAGAAAAGAATATGCATGTGACATACTTTTTTAATGGTGGTATTGAGGCTCCACATACAGGTGAAGATTTTTTTAATATACCCTCTCCTAAGGTAGATAACTATGCAACTATTCCTGAGATGAGTTCTAAGATAA
>DAINAD010000051.1:0-3746 GCA_036733605.1 Patescibacteria group bacterium
ATATTGCTACATCTGAGAATTTATACTTCCTATCTGGTTGTAACTCTACAAAAGTAGATTGTCCCTTCTCATTAAATTTCTGAGTATCCTCTACTACAGTTTCTTCACTATGACCTGTTAATGTAAGTATCTCTTTTGCTATCCACTCTGATTCTGCATCTTCTGTTTGTGCTACAACCAAGCTTACACAGTCATCATCTGCTTCATATGTAGTCCTAGACTCTAACCTCTTAACTATTTTCTCTGTTACCTCTAACCTATACGGGTTGTTGTTCTTAATGAGGGTATACGCTGCATCTAATATCTCTTGTCTAGATCTGTAATTTTCAGTAAGTACTACCTCTTTTGCCTTAGGGAAATTCTGTTTAAATTGTAGGATATTGGAGATAGCGGCACCTCTAAATTTGTATATAGCTTGGTCATCATCTCCTACTACTGTTAAGTTAGGATTAATCTTTCCAATCTTACTACTATCTTTTTTGGGGTCTAAACCTGAGAGTATATTAACTAAGACACTTTGTGTATAGTTGGTGTCTTGAAATTCATCTACCAATATATATTTGAATTTCTCTTGGTACCTTTTTAATACATTAGGTTTCTCTCTAAACAGTTTTATAGTGAGTAGTATTAAATCTCCGAAATCTATCTTAGAGTTTTTCAATTTTAAATCTGTATATTCATCATATACAGTAGCTAATTCTAAAATATCTTCATACTCTTCTTTTGCAGCAGGACCACTTTTAGAAAGAGATTTAACATATTCTAAATACTCCGCAGGGGATACATCCTCATCTTGTAATCTAGAAAAATGTTTAAGTATGTCATCAATAAATTTGGTCGGGTTACCATATGGTCTAAATTTTTTTAATGAGAAATCAAAAAGATGTTTTCTAAAGAATATATAGCTTTGAGCAGAAGACATCATTGAGTAACTAGTATCTAAACCAATATATTGGCCTTCCTGTCTTAATATACGATCACAGAAAGAATGAAATGTAGATATCCATATATCTCCGTAACCTAAAGGTAGATTCTCGTCTACCCTCTCTAACATTTCATTTGCTGCTTTGTCCGTAAATGTAAGAGCTAATATCTCACTAGGTGTAGCCCATTTCCTCTCAATGATATGTATTATCCTTTGTGTAATTACAGCAGTTTTACCTGTACCTGCTCCCGCAATTATTAGTAGTGCACCTTTTTTGTGCTCTACTGCTAACTTCTGTCTCTCATTTAGATTTATATTCATTTAGCTAATTCTTTTAATTGTAATATCTCCTCTCCCATTGTTTTTGAACTTTTAAGAGCAGGAGTCTCTAATATGAATGGAATATTCTTAAATTCCTTTCTATGCAATATATTATACACTGTATCTCTACCTAATTTCCCCTCTCCTAAATTAGCATGCCTATCTTTGTTAGAACCAAGATTCATGAGGGAATCATTTAGATGTATAGATTTAACCCTGTCATATCCCAAAGTCTCTCCAATTTCCTCTACCACACTCTCTATATCATTAACCCAATCATATCCTCCTGCATATGTATGTTGTGTATCTAATACATACCCTACCCTATCTTTACCCTTGCACCCATCTCTCATACTTTTTAATTCCGTAAAACTTCTACCCATATTCGTACCAGTACCGGCAGTACTCTCTATTAGTAACCATTGATTACCACCTACTTCATCTAATACCCAATCTATACCGTATGATATTCTTTCTAAACTGTCTTCATAGTTAAGCTCTTTTTGGGAACCAGGATGGAAACATACCCCTAATATTTCTACATCTAAATCACTCTTTTTAATTAATTCCTCTACTCTATTTGCAAAATCTAAATATACAACTAAACCCATCTTACCCAAATGAAAAAGCTGTTTATCATCTCTTGCTAAGTTAGTAAGGTATATACCGTGTATTAAAATCTTTTTTACCTTAGAACCCTTTAGTGCTTCTACAAAGTTATCAATACTCTCTTGGGGGATACTCTTAGTAGCCCATCTCATAGGGGCTGTAGGCATCATCTGTATACTATTGATGTCATACCTATCCCCCTCTTTTATTGCATTTTCTATTCCTCCACTAGAGGAAACATGTGCTCCTAAATACATACTGTATTTTAAAGTAATTTAGTATCAATATCTACTAAAAGGTATGATATAATTACATCGTTTAATGGAGAGGTGCCTGAGTGGTCGAAAGGAACTCACTGCTAACGAGTCGTAGGTCTTAAAGCCTACCGCGGGTTCGAATCCCGCCCTCTCCGTATTTTAAAGACATATTTCCCAATATTGTATATACTTAGATATCTTAATATAAAAGGGCATTCATATGATTAAATATTTTTACATATATCTAATCACCTTAGTTGCTTTTCTTGTTATTGATTTTATCTGGCTTAATTTCATTGCAAAAAATTTGTATCAAAAGGAAATAGGTACTTTACTCTTAAAAAATCCTAATCTACTACCTGCTCTACTCTTTTACTTACTCTTTGTACTAGCTCTCGTTGTAATAATTGTTGTACCAGGTATTAAAGAAGATAATTTGATTAAAACTTTACTCTTTGCTGCTCTCTTTGGATTAACTACATATGCTACATATGATTTAACAAACTTAGCAACACTAGATGGTTGGAGTATAAAGATGACAATAATTGATTTAATTTGGGGAACTTTTATTTCAACTTTAACAACCTACTTTAGCTTCTACATTGCAGGAAGAATTCTTTAAAAAAGATTCCCCGCTATATCTCCGAAAACCCTTTACAAAGGGTTTTCACCCTATTGACATCAAAGGTATTTCGTATAAAAATATAGGTGTAAATAAAGAACTCGTTTTTGCAAATTTCTCAAAATTACCTCTCCCTCTTTCATTAAAAAGACTGCCTAGTTTTGTCTATTTAATTTTTTAATTCTAAAAAAGCATAATAAGGAATATATGCAAATGCTTCATAATTTAAAATTAAATTTACTAAGCATGAAACAAATCTTAGTAAGTGCTCTAGTACTCACTGCTTTAGGAGCTTTAGTAGTGAGTGGGACAGTAGCACTCTTTAATGATCAAGAGTCAATTGCGGGTAATACTGTAGCAACTGGAACTCTCGATTTAACTCTTAATCATACGGCTGGAAAACCGTATTCGATTACAAATGGATACCCAGGATATACAACTGATTGGGAGTATATAGACATATTTAATACTGGGACTCTTCCATTTGAAGCATATGTCTCGTTTGTTAAAACAGACGGTGATACAATCCTTTATGATGTCATAATGATGGAGATGAAGACATCTGGTTGGGATTCTGATTGTACAAATGGAGATGATGGAGAGGTAACCTTTTACAATGGTTATGTAAAAGATTTGCTTACTCCGATGTTAGTAAGTTCTCTAAATTACTGGCATCTAGCCAATGAAGATGACGCCTCTGGATCCCCAGCAGACAACATTAGAGTTGGTTATGCAGAAAGAGTTTGTCAAAAATTAAGTATTGATAGCAGTGCTGGAAATGAGATTATGGGTAAAACCGTAACCTTTTCTGAAATTGTAGATGCAATGCAAGATAATGACTAATTCTTCAAAGGCTGCATCGAAAGGTGCAGCCTTAGCAAAAAAAACGAATAATCAGATCTCAAAAATCCTTTACTGGATTTTTGTTGGTATAATCATAATAGTAGCTATAATACCAGCTCTCTCCTCTTTAGATATTACCCTACCCTTTAGAATATACTCCGTACAAACA
>DAINAD010000052.1:0-3723 GCA_036733605.1 Patescibacteria group bacterium
AGTACATACTAAATATATATGAACTTCGGATTACAAAATATAGTAGCATTCTTTCTAGTATTAGCTACTGTAATCATTGGAGCATACTTTCTTTTCTTTAGACAACAGGGACAATATATACCAGAAACATGGGGAGAGTTAGGATGTATACATCCAATATATATTGAAAAAGAAGATCTACAACCTAAATTACAAAGAGGAACATTTCTTTTCTTAAATCAGTGTGTAAGTAGTAAGGGTATATACAATATTAATGACGTAGTACTTTTTGAAGATGATGGTGAAGAGATCTTTGGTGTAGTAGAAAGTAGAAATGGAGATACATACAGTGTAAATATTGGAAAAAGTAAAGTAGAAACAGAAGCTAAATATGTAATAGCGTACACTACACTACCATCGGAATACTAAACTAACCCTCCTATCATCATCTATCATCAATATCCTCTCTCCATTACAAATATGTCGTAAAAAAAGATATATTACCTTAGATGTATATCCCCTTCTGTAAAGAGACATACCTGTAAAATATATGTAAATATTTTTAGGATTGAGAAATACCTTCCATGGGATTGTACTTAATCTCTCCAATATATACATATCCATCTCCTCCTTACCAATACACTGATCAAAAGTATATACATTAGGAAAAGATATCTGCTCTTTAGCTCTGTTAGTAAGTAATCTTAACTTAGCATTAGGATATATACCCTGTAACCTCATATATTCATCATATCCACTTTTAAGTAATTCAGATTTACCTGTTTGTGGGTTATCCTTTACCAAGGTATCATCTAAATCAAAGTATATATAGTCGTACATATATATAAATATATCATAAAAATATTCACATTCCTCTAACCAACCTATATACTCTTACTATATATGAATCAACCTACTCTTTTACAAGAGCCTTTACTACCTGAGTATGTACCAGAGATATACAGTAGTACACAGGAAAAGAAAGAGAAGAAATCAGGCTCTAGGATTAATCCCTCTCAATTAGAGTACCTTTCTACAATGTACAACAATTTTAAAAAGGATGGTAAAGAACCCTCATATACAGATCTAGAATCAAAGGTCCAACCCTCTAAAACAGAAATATTAGAGAATGCTCATTGGAGTATATATGGTACTCAATTACACTCATTACAATACTTTACACAGATATTTAAAAGAGCAGGATATTTAAACAGATTACCTTCATACGAAGATTACCAATATACATTTTTACAAAGAGATAGGGAGTATTACGATGCTCTTTTAAAGATACAAGATATATCAGATATATCTCTTAACCAAGATAGCTTAGATATATCTCAAACATATTGGAATGAGTGGAGAATGAATGGTCATGATTTTACTCCTAACAAGCATAAGAACTATCAAATACCCCCTACTACAATTAAAAATATATGGGAATATGGAGTAATACCTCTTAAAGATATATATACTTTTAGAGAGAGTTTTAAAGAGAGTGATAAATTAAACCCTACTAAAACAGTATTACTAAATGAAACATTCTTACTTACTAATTTGTATTTTACTAACGGTAATATACAAGTACCTACCTTAGTAGATGAGATATGTATTCCTAAGGATTTTCCAAATACACCAATAGAGATAATTGATTACAAAACAGGTAAACAGTTTAAAAAGCCTCAACTTAAAGAAAGAGTACAGATATTTTTAATAATGACTGGGGTATTAACTAATGTATTAGATAGGGTTCCTGATATTGTATGGGAGGATATTCCTACTTTTAGGGGTAAGAAAGCTAGTAAGAAATTCATATCATCTATATTCTTTTCAGACTTAGTATCTAGATATGATGTATATAAAGATAGTTTTAGATTTAAATATATTAATCCTCTTAATCAGGAAAGTATAGAAGTAAGTACAAAAGATTTAGGTATAGATAGTAAGAAGGGTATTAAAGATATATTAATGTATATATACAGTATTAATAACTTCTATAACAAATATAAACCGATATTAAAACATAAGATAGATAGTAGTAGGTCTCCATATACTCTACCTACTTTCCCTATTAAAAACTTTGTACAGGGCAACAGTATGAGTAAGGGTGTACAGGTTCCTTTACAATAGATAAAGATAAGAATATATTGAGGATAACTTACTAGCTTAAAATAGTACACATGGTAGAACAATTAATAGAGCAACAAACTACTCAATTTCAGGAATATATAGATTCTGGAGGACTTTTTACACAGCAAGATTTTGAATTTGTAACAGGAGAGCTTCATATAGATCAATTACCTCCTCTAAATAGTTGTAATATTGGACAGATAGAACATATATCTTACCTCAATGGTGTAATACCAAGTTTTAAAGAGATATTACTCTACAATACTCTAAGAATAAAAATGTATCCTCAGTGTAAAGATTCTTCTTGTCCTGCTATGTCTGATCATATATTAATAAGAGAGATATTTTTACTTACTGATTCTAATGGTGAGAAGTATAAAGCTATTACAGAGAGATACTCTTATATGTTCCTTAATGAATAGATTACTTTACATAGTTAAAGTATATAGGTATAGTATTAATACATATATTATTTTATTACTGCTTTAATATGTTAAAAGTTTTTATCCTTGTAATAGCTATTTTATTAGCATTAGCTACATATATATCACACCCTATATTAGCAGGTGGAGATAAGGTTGGAGGAGATTTAGGTGAGGGGGATGTTGTACAGAATACTAATACAGAGTTTCCAGGGATTTGTCCTTATGATAATTGTCCTCCTTTAACAGAGTAATTTCCTGTCTACATTTTGTAGATATATTCAGAATTAAATCTGTATATTTGTTTATATATATGAAATATATCTTTCATTATATAGGCTTGACTTAGTAATCTCCCATCTCTAATTTATATATAGTTATCATATTTAAATTTTAATTAAGTATGTTTAATTATTTAAATTATTAATATATATCCTATGAAGAAAATCTTAACAGGATTTTTAGGATTATTCTTAGTAATAGGGATAGTAGCAGGAGCAGGATATGCACTGTTTACTGATCAAGTAACCATAACAGGAATGGTTCTTGGTACAGCAACTGCGAATTTGGAGATTAGCCCAGACGGAGATACATATGCAACAACACTTCCTATAGGTGGGTCACTTTTTGCACCTCTACTTCCTGGAGAGTTAGATTGGGGAGAATTTTGGATTAGAAATGAAAGTACAGGAACAACAGACAAGCTTGATTTCAGTCTAAAAGGGAAAATTTCCGCCTATTCTGGAGATTGGGACTTACTCAAGGATGTAATTCAAGCAAGGGTATGTGTTTATGATGATGCAGGCGTCGGTGAAGATAAATGTATCGAAGATGGTGCAACTTCATGGATGACTTTAGCCAATTGGTACGCTGCTGAAAGGACATTACCAGGAGGTAATCTCTTACAAGATACCTTTAGACACTATACTATTCAATTCCAAATCCCATCAAATGCTGGCAATACTATTATGACTAAAGGCATAACTATGAATATGGAAATAAACGGTACTCAAGTACTATAACCTACACTTGTATCTACACAGACAGTATTATGTACTGTCTGATGTGGATATAATAAAAAAAATATTCAAAATATTTGAATGGCTCATCTTCCTTACTTTAATATTCATTCTTTTTCTTGTTGCTTCTCCCCTACTCCCTACTAAAACATATATATCTACACATGTAGTATCTA
>DAINAD010000053.1:0-3607 GCA_036733605.1 Patescibacteria group bacterium
AGTCTTAGCTAA
Source organism: Patescibacteria group bacterium (assembly GCA_036733605.1). Lineage (GTDB taxonomy): Bacteria > Patescibacteriota > Dojkabacteria > SC72 > SC72 > JAVEVH01. The sequence goes on from DAINAD010000053.1 coordinate 13, forward strand.
AAGTTCATCTTTTAAAGCTATCTGTTTTACAAAGGTAACTATGATGCCTTTCTAAAACAGATAGCTTTAAAAGATGAACTTTTAGCTAAGACTCTTAAAGCACAAGAAAAGAAGGTTAAGAGAATGTTTGAATATGCTAAGACTCTTTCTTCAAGAGGTATGACGAAAGAAAAAATGAAAGGGGCAAAAAAGTTAGAATTAGCTAGAAGAGAGAAAGAGAAAATGATTAAGCTTTCTAAGGAGTTAATAAAGAGTAAGAAGATGAAAATTAGTATACCTACTCCATATCACTGTAGTAGGAATATCTTAGAGGTAGAAAATATTAAGAAGGAATATATAAAGGGGATACCAGTATTAAAGAGTGTAACTTTTGAAATGGAAAGAGGAGAAAAAATTTCAATCATTGGTAAAAATGGTGCAGGTAAAACTACCTTACTAAAAATATTAGCAGGTAGGATGAAACAAACTAAAGGTAGGTATAAATGGGGTAAGGGAGTAGTAATAGGGTATTACTCTCAGGAGTATGAAGATTTAGATTATGAAAAAACTGTATTAGAAAATATCTCAAGATTAGATTGGGGGGATATAGATAGGAGATCATTTTTAGGAAGATTTCTAATTACAGGAGATATGGTAGAACAAAAGATTAAGACTCTTTCGGGTGGAGAGAAAACTAGATTAGCTTTAGCTAAACTTTTCGCAAGTAGGTCTAATGTGTTACTTTTAGATGAGCCTACTACATACTTAGATCCTGATTCTCAGAAAATTTTACTATCCGCATTAAAGGAGTACAAAGGTACAGTATTAATAGTAAGTCATCAGCCAGATTTTGTAAGAGAATTAGATATGGATAAGGTTTTACTAATGCCAGAGGAAAAGTATGCTTACTTTAAAGAAGAATATATTGAGAGAGTTGGTATTTTGTAAGTTATTGCATACTTAATATATTTACAATATATTAAGGTATTAATATCTAAATATTTTCATATGACTAAATACAACTATATTGTAGTTGGTGCTGGTCCTGCTGGTATGTTTGCATGCTATGAGATATTAAAGAAGAAGAAAACAAAAATATTACTAATAGATATGGGTAAGAGGATAGAAAAGAGAAAGCCCTCTGAGGTAATGATGGGTATAGGGGGAGCTGGTACATACTCTGATGGTAAGCTTACTCTTACTGCTAACCTTTCCCATGAGAAAGCATTCCATTTAATTAGTAAATTTGATTATCAAAAAATCTTAGACTATGTTGATACCATCTTTAATGATTTTGGTATAGATTCTGAGTACTACCCTAAAGAGACAGAAGAGTTAAAGAAATTAGTAGCAGAGGCAGAGGTTAATGATATTGAATTAGTATTAAGAAAGGCAAGACATGTTGGTACAGATAAGTTAAAGATGTTTGTAAAAGGATTTCAAGAGTATCTCTTAGAAAAGGGTGTAGAGATATTAGATAGTACAAAGGTAGAAGATATTTTAGTAGAAGAAGGTAGTGTAAAGGGTGTAATTACAAGTGATGAGAAAAAGATATATGGTAAGAAAGTATTACTTACTCCAGGGAGACTTAATGCTAGATGGTTACAGAAGTTAGCAGATAGATATGATATTAAGTATATATATGACAAGGTAGAGGTAGGTGTAAGGGTAGAATTCCCCTCCTCCATTATGAAAAGACAGGCAGAAACTCTGTATGAGACGGTATATAGGGTTAGAACTAAAACATACCAAGATATTGTTAGAACATTTTGTAGCTGTCCTAATGGTTTAGTAGCTATAGAGGGGTATGAAAACTATGTATGTGTAAATGGTCATTCTAATTCAGATCATGGTAGTAAGAATTCTAATTTCGCATTCCTTTGTGAAGTTAACTTAAAAGAGCCTTTAGAAAATTCCATAGCGTATGCTAAATCTATAGCAGAATTAGTATCACTTTTAGGAGGAGGTAAACCCTTAATACAAAGTTTGTATGATTTAAGAGATGGTAGAAGGAGTACATGGTCAAGACTTTCAAAATCGTTTGTAGAACCCTCTTTAAAAGATGTTATACCAGGGGATATATCGATGGGATTACCACATAGGATTGTATTAAATATTTTAGAAGGATTAGAGATATTAGATAAGGTAATGCCTGGTATTAATGGAGGCTCTACCCTACTGTATGCTCCTGAGGTTAAGTTCAGATCTTCTAAGATCAATACTAGTAAAGAATTGGAAACATCTATTAAAAATTTGTATGTAGCAGGAGATGCAGCAGGTTTATCTGGTTCTATTACAGGTGCTGCAGTAACAGGTATAATGGCAGGTAGAGGAATGGCTTAAATATTTAGAAAGGTATTACCTATTCTATTTACTGTCCTGTACCCCTCTCTTTCAATTTCTTTTATTTTTTGGTTCCTATCAATATGAACTACATTTTTACATCCAGCCTCTATAGCCGGATATATATCTGTACATAGGTTATCTCCAAAGATAATAGAGTTTCGGAAATTAAATTGTAAACTTTCTTCTGCTTCTAACCATGCTAAAAGATTTTTCCTTCTATTTATGGGTGTACAGTGATATTGAATAGGTATAATCTCATTGTAATTTCTCTCTATCTCACTCAATATCGCATTTCTCTTTATGCCAGTCCACCCTTCCTGTGCATTTGTATGAATTAGTATTGGTCTTCCTGTTTTATATATCTGGTAAAGAAAATCTGGAATATCTGGAAATATTTCAGGAGATTCATTATAGAAGTCTTCTTGATACTTTGTAATTAATTCTTCTATAGAGAAATTATTTTCTGAAGGTAATTTTAATTTAGGATTCCCTTTTTTATATCTTTCTATTGCTCTTAATGTAATCTCTGTAACTTCAATTGGTGTATCAGATTCCTTATGTATATCTCGAGCATGATTAAATATGCTATTTGCATCTAAATACATATCTCCTTGGAAATTACTCATTCTAAGAAATAGATATCCAGCACCTTCGATTGAATTTTTAAAGTATGTATGAGTATCTACCAATGTATCATCTAAATCGAAAACAGCATATTCGATACCTTCTCTATCGAAATATTCAGTAACTTTTTCTGTCTCTATTAGTTTATATTCTTGTTCCATAGGATGGATTCTACCAGAACCCTGTAATATATTCCATACATATGTTGAATTAACAACATATTTGTAATATCATTAAAGAGATATATATAAGTTGAGTATATATAAATATATGGAATGGATAATAATATTTTTAGTATTCTTCTTTGTTACAATGCTAGCTGGTATACGAATAATACCAGAAGGTTTTCAAGGATTAGTTCTTACCTTAGGTAAATACTCTAGAGTATTAAATCCTGGATTAAATATCATTATCCCATACATTGAAACAGTACAAAGAGTAGATATTAGGGAGCAAGTTATGGATATACCTAATCAAGAGACCATTACTCTAGATAATGTATCTTGTGTAATAGATGGAATCGTAAGATTTAAGGTAGTTAATCCTTCTGTAGCTGTATTTAAGGTTCAAAATTTTAGAAATCAGATATCAGCTAAATCACAAACAGCATTAAGAGATGTAGTTGGTAGTGTATCTTTAGATGATT
>DAINAD010000054.1:0-3581 GCA_036733605.1 Patescibacteria group bacterium
AACCAAAAGAGTATTAATAGTAAGAATATAGATAAAATAATAAGACCTATTAATTTAATAGTTCCCTTCTTTATTTTTAATTCCTTCACTTTAAATCTATATTAAATTTAGCAGTTTTTAACCTAAAAATTTGTCTAATTCTTTTACTAATCCTTCATAATCTAAATCTGTTTTAACTAAGTATGATGTAGCCCCTATATTAAATGCTTCTTTAACTACTGATTCACTTGTCATATTGGTTAAGATTATTATTGGCATAGTACCGTATTTATCTTCATTGTTTTTAATAGTTTTTAATACTTCTAAACCATCTACACCAGGCATCATTAAATCTAAAAGTACAATATCTATCTGATCTAGGTTATTAGCAAGTAAATCTAATCCCTGATACCCATCTGCAGCCTTCATAGCAACATGACCAGCAGATTCTACTAACTCTGCATATGAATCTAAAAGTGATTTCTCATCTTCAATTATTAATATTTTTTTACTATCTGCCATAACTAGAATATGTTAAATTTAATTTGGTTGTAATACTCCTTGTGAGTTATAGATTGTATAGTCAAACATAGCATGATATCCAAGGTTATTTACATTTGGAATTATCACCTCCATAGCCCTAGTAATATCATCACTACATGTAACCTTAGCTGTTACTTTGTAATTAAAAAGGCTTAAATCAGCACAAGCAGCAGGTTCTGTTGAAATACCTAATTTACCATATAAAGGTAGTACTCTAATTTCATAGAGTGTATATGTAACCCCACCTGAGACTTTTGTCTCAGTCATATTAATTTCTAAAGTATCAGCACCTGAAGTAAAATATGGTTTAATAATAGAATCTTTCGGAGCAACAGGTGCACCACAATCTCCACTAGAAGTATAGCAGTACAAAAGCATATCATCTTCCTCGTAAGGTTTAACATTACCATTAACATCCATATATACTCTCTTAATTGTAAATAGCTCTTCACCTCCAGTCTCACCTACACTCTTAAATCCTAAAGTTAAAGGACAATCTGCTGGCATACCTAGTCCACCAACTTTTAAAGCCATAACATCACCTACACCATAATCTTTATGTGACTCTATATCAGCATATTCAACAGTAATTTTTATATCCTCACACCAATCAGTGACTTGATTTATGAATTCAGGAGCAAGTGCCTCTCCAAATCCCTCTGTATATTGATCTAAACTGGTAAATTCACATACTCCACCTGCAATACAAGTATCAAAATAGTCTTGTGTCTTTGCTAAATCACTAGTAATAGCAAAATCTAAAAGGGTATCTGCCTGTGTCATAGCTCTAGTAGACTCTTTACTCTCAACAAGAGCCCCTCTGTTTTTTATCATTCTAGAGTAGAGGGAGGCACCAATAACTGTAGCTACAACTAGCACTACCATAATTATGGCAATAGCTTGTCCTGAGTAAGTTTTCGTTTTTTTCATATTCATATATTAAATTAACAATTAATTAATACCATGTCAAAGCTTGGGTAGATACTACCGCTTGCCTTGTTACATCACGATTAACAGGAAAAGTATCTGCTACTGGCCAATAGAGTGGGCGAAGTGTTGAATTTATTAAAAACATCCTATTCTCCTGATCACCCATTACTAAGTAATCTAGGGAGAAAGAAGGTACATCTATCATAAAGGAGTGCATAGGGGTAACTACAGCATTTTCACCAAAGCATACGCTGTGATCCCCTGCCATATCATCTTCATATACTGTTCTTACTAAGTAACCATACTCACCACTCTCATCTCTAAAATACCCTATACATGTCCAATCATTGTATCCATACAATTTAATATGTATTTCATTACCCTCTAACTCTACATCTCCCAATTTACCATCTAAATATGTATTACCAATATTACCAGAGGGAAGAATCGCTAACTGTCCTCCTGATTCTCCTAATACACGTACATTAATCGAATTAAACATATATATATCACCTAACTCTGAGTTAGTTAAAGCTCTACTAATGTAATCCATTAGATATTCCATATTTGCTCTAGCAGTATTCTTACTATTTGTAGTATTAGAAACCTTTATTACTGTATTGAGAGTAGTAGCTACTAGTAACATAATGACAGCTAGAATCATTGTAGTTAAGAGTAACTCTATTAAACTAAAACCTTTATATTTTCTATAATTTGTTCTCATAATACTATTACTGAATAATATACATAATCTTTAACATCTCTATTATTTGTTACCTTACCATCAACCCTATTAGAACCAGTTATAATCTTAACAAGTATTTTAGATCTATCTGCTGCACTTGGGTTATGTGCTACACACATAATTCTAAAGAACTCTGGATTATCAGAATCATCAGGAATAACAGAAGCAGTAGAGTAATAATCTCTTTCTGATTCAGAGAAGTTCCTATCTGTATCTAAAGTAACCTCTCCTGTAGAGGAATCAACATCAAAGCCGTAACACATCTGTGGTTGAAGATCATAAAAAATATTCTCATCTTCATCATTAACATACGCCTCTTTAATAGCTAAATCTTGTATTATTACCGCTGTAGAAACAGCATGCTGAGCAATAGAATCTTGCATATCTAATCTTCTTAATTCTGAAATTGCCTCTGCAGATATACCCATGAGTACAATAGCAACAACACCTGATACAGTTAGAGCAATTAATGCTTCTACAAATCCTAATCCTTTATATTCTTTTTTAAATATTTTCTCTTTCATTAATCTCTATATGAATTAATATCATCTAAAACATTAAACCTTTTATACTTCTTACCATTAACTGTAATTGTGTCTGTATCACCATCAGTTGCTAAATCATCATTACTGTATACATGATGTACTACAGTACCAGAGGATGGATAGACTGAGAGAAGATCAAACTTACTACTCCTATCCCTTGTAATTAATATATCCAAAACCTTATCACCATCATATGATAATATCCCACCAGAGGAGCTGTAGTTTACAGGACGACCAGCAGAGTCATATAGGAAGGCTTTACCTGTTACTGCCTCAAATACTAAATACTGTATAGGATACTCATCGTTGTAACCAATCAATGACACATTACCTGCATCTACAAATCTATCAGCAGCCTCTCCTTTAAACTCTACTATAGAGGTAGTACCTGGTATACAGGATGTAGTATATGTATCAGAGTCTGCAGGTAAGTACCCATTTATAAAGGCAGTAGCATATGTAGTGCCAGGGTCTTCCGTAGGGGGATCATCAACTGGTGGTAATTCTGAGTCGCAAGCTTCATCACTAGGGCTTAGCTCACAACAAGAAGGATAAGCAGGGTTACAGGAAGCTTCTAACGAATCACATTCCCCATCCAGTGAACAACAATCTATTACATCATAGTTTACACACTGTTGTGTCACTACTTGCTCACAACAGACACTATCTTGAACACAGCTTGTAGAAGTGTAAGGGCTACAAGTACAACAACCATAAAGGTATTGACTCCATGTACAATCAAAGCTTTGATAGCAGGAGGTACAGGTATCATTACATGGTAACAAAGCATACAAATTCTCATCTGAAGCTCCTAATACAGCCTTTGTAACAGTAGTACC
>DAINAD010000055.1:0-3456 GCA_036733605.1 Patescibacteria group bacterium
CCTGAAGCTCGAACCTGACTAATACTTCCAGGATATCCTTTTGAGGTCAAAGAGCTTACACTCTGTATAGAGTCAACGATTACTAACCCAAATTTCTCTTCAGAAACAAGATTAAAGATATTCTCTACTACTACATCATTAGTTACAAATATATTCTCTACATTATCTTTCTCACTCGCTAACCTATCTAACCTAGATACTAATTGAGAGGGAGACTCCTCCCCACAGACATACAGAACCCTTAGTTTAGATGACATATTTAAAGCAACCTGTAAAAGAATTGTAGACTTACCTACACCCGGCTCTCCACTCATTAGTACTACCTCTCCAGATATTAAGCCACCACCAAGGACTCTATCAAACTCCTTATATCCAGTACTCAACCTATTCTTAGCACCCTTTTTACTATCGGTACCTCCTCTGTACTCTGTAATAGACTTATAGCTAGCTTTAGTACTGCTACCTGCTTTACCATTGGTATTAACAACCTCTTCACTTAACTCCTCTAATGTACCCCACTCATTACAAACACTACACTTACCAGACCATCTAAGTGACTCACTACCACATGAACTACAGATATATTTCATCTAGATATGAAAATAATTTAGTTTAATATCTCTACTTTACCCTTCTTAATACCTAAAGAGAGCTCTCCTGTTTTATCATTTTTTAATATACGATCAGCAACAGTACTCTCTACTAAATCTTGTAAAACCCTTCGCAAAGGTCTAGCACCATACTCTTCACTAAAACCCTCTTTAACAATATGGGTAAGTAACTCTTTACTTAAGGAGATCTTAATACTCTGATTACTTAATCTCTCATTTAACTCTTCAAGCAGTAACTCTACTATCTTTTTAGCATCTCTACTATTTAATGCTCTAAATATTACAATATCATCTAACCTATTTAATAGCTCTGGTCTAAGTGTTTTTCGCAACTCACTCATTAATTCAGACTTCATAGAATTATAGGCTTGCTCTGCCCCTACCTTGTTTCGTCCTGTAGTTTTAGCAGTGGAGAATCCTAATACTTTATCCCTACTAATCTCTTCTGCACCAATATTGGAAGTAAGTATAACTATGGTATTTTTAAAATTAACTCTCCTACCCCTTCCATCTGTAAGATGACCATACTCTAAAATTTGTAAAAGTATATTTAAAACATCGGGATGAGCTTTCTCTATCTCATCAAAAAGTATTACACTATGTGGATTTCTTCTTACACTTTCGGTTAACCAACCACCCTCTTGATACCCTACATAACCCGGAGGGGAACCTATCAATTTAGACACGCTATGCATCTCCATCATTTCACTCATATCTATCTGTATTAATCTCTCTTCTCTTCCAAAAAGCTCCTGAGCTAAAACCTTAGCTAACTGTGTCTTACCCACCCCTGTTGGACCCAAGAAAAGAAATGATGCCCATGGCCTACTAACATCAGAAATACCTGTTCTTGCTCTCTTAATTGCAGAAACTACTCCCTCTACTGCCTCTTTCTGACCAATAACGGAACGATTAATCTTACTATCTAGTTTTAGTAATGCTGTTTTTTCTCTACTACCTAATGTATTAAGAGGAATACCTGTCCAATTAGAAACTACCCTCCTAATATCTTCTGTATTAACAATACTATCTCTTTTCTTTTTACTCTCCTCTCTCTCTTTCTCCAATACCTTAATCTTTCTCAATATGGACTCTTCACTCTTTTTGTATTTCTCTGCCCTCTCCATCTTACCCTGTAAGATATACTCCTTTTTTACACTCTGAATACTTCTTAACTTTGTCATCAAAGAAGATATATTCTCATACTCTCCCTCTACACTTAATCTCTTTGTAGCACTAGCTTCATCTAACAAATCTATTGCCTTATCAGGTAAATACCTATCACTAATATATCTATCTGACAAAGTAACAGCTAACTGTATAGCGTCATCATCTATACTAATATTGTGATGAGCCTCGAGTATAGGTTTTAGGTTTTTTAATATCTGAATACTCTCATCTATACTAGGCTCTTTAAGAAATATGGGTTGGAACCTTCGAGCAAGTGCATTATCATTTTCAAAATATGCAGAGTAGTCATCTGTTGTTGTAGCACCAATACACCTAAAATCGTCCTTAAGTAAGGCAGGTTTAAGTATAGAGGCTATTTCAGAACCACCCCCTGGAATTCCAGAGGTAAGAATAGTGTGTATCTCATCGATAAAGAGAATCGTATTATTAGACTCTACTACCTCATTTACAATATCTAACACTTTCTCTTCTACATCTCCCCTCATTCTACTACCTGCCATAATACTAGCTACATCTAATGCTACAATCTTCATATCTCTTAAAGAGGGAGGTACTCTATCATCAGCAATCTTTTGTGCTAACCCCTCTACTAATACAGTCTTACCTACTCCTGCATCACCAACAATAATAGGGTTATTCTTTTTCCTTCTGCTTAAAATTTTAATAACGTTTGAAAGTTCATCCTCTCTTCCTACTAATGGATCTAAATCCCCTGTTTTTGCTAATTCAACTAAATCCTTTCCTATACTCTCTAATATCCTACCCTGCTCTGGACCCATTCCCTGTATATCAGGCTTAGCTAATACACCCAAAGGATATGTCGCTATCTCTGAAAGATGTTTTTGAAATCTCCTAGAACTAAGTCCCTGATTAACTAAATCAACAACAAAGCTATCCTTAGATTCTAAGATACCCAACATCAAATGCTCAGAACCAACATATACATGAGCAAGCTTTTGTGACCAATCAAAAGCTCTCCTTAAAATTTCCCTACTAGAAGAAGAAAAACTTACCTCTTTTGGCTTATTAACATCTACAATTACATCTACACTCTTACTACCTAAAACCTTAGTAATTAACTCTTTAACATCAAATCCCATACTTGTAATAACCTTGGTAGCTAATGCTTTATCATTAAGAAGAATACCTACTAAAAGATGTTCTGGCTCTATTACTCTACTTTTTACATGCTCTGATATTAAGGATGCATTCCTTATCCCAATACGGGAATTTTTAGATAGTCTTGTGAATATATGTCTCTTTGTAACTTTCTCCATATCCCATTATACCAAAAAAGAGGGTATTAATACCCTCTTTTTTATTCTATTTAATAGAAATTACTTAATCTCTGAATCTATAGCAGCATCTAATGCTTCTGCTAACTCCTCATCATTTAGCTTTGGAGCAGGAGCAGATACAGTACTACCAGACTTTAGACTTAAGCCTAAGTGTCTTTCAGTAGAGGATATAGAAAGTATTTTAACTTTTACTTCCTGTCCTACCTTAACAATATCTTCTGGATTTTTCACTAACTTATCAGAAAGCTCTGAGATATGGATTAAACCATTTAATCCTTCCCCTATTCTTACAAATGCACCATAAGGAACAACCTTTTGAATCTCTCCCTCTACAACATCTCCAACTTTAAATTGAG
>DAINAD010000056.1:0-3355 GCA_036733605.1 Patescibacteria group bacterium
TCCTTAGTAACAGTATTACTCTCTACAAGTAATATTGTATTACTTAATCTTTTAATACTATCGTGTGAAATACCGTATGATTCAAATACTGCACTAAGTTCTGCATGAGAGAGATCTCTAAAATTCCCACATTCAAAAAAGTATCGCATTATTTAATTTCTTTAACCAATACTTTACTAATTAATGCTCTGTGTCCTGAACTCTTTCTATATCTAGATTTAGCTTTGTATTTTAATACATCTATCTTCTTATCTTTCTTTTGTGATGTAATCTCTAATACAACCTTACTATCCTTAACTAGAGGGTCACCCATTTTAATATCTTCTCCATCTACTATTAAAAGTACATCGGAGATCTCTACTGTATCACCCTTAACACCATCTAATTTATCAATCTCATACTCTACTCCCTCATATACCTTTAATTGGGTACCAGCGATTTTGATAACAGCAAATTTTTTATCATTTTCTATTTTTGTCATAACGAAAGGATTTTAAGTTATTAATTAGTAATTGTCAATTATATTACTATTATTTTTAGTTACTTGACTTCTGTTCATTATACTTTGAATGACTCCTAAAGCAAAGAGTGTCATTACAGTAATGGTACCTCCAGCACTAATTAGAGGTAGTGGAATACCTGTAGCAGGTATTAAACCAGTATTAGTACCTACATTGATAAAGATTTCTAAAAGTATTTTCATAACTATACCTATTAGTATCATAGAGAGGAATGAGTCATTAGAGTTATCTACAGAAACAACTAATCCACGAATTAAAATCATTGAGTAAAGGAAGAGTAAAAGAAGTGATCCTACTAATCCGAACTCTTCTGCAAAGGATGCATATATGAAATCTGTTTGATGTTCAGGAAGAAAATCTCTCTTACTTTGAGTTCCATTACCAAAGCCTTTACCCCATATTTGTCCTGACCCTATCGCTATTCTAGCTTGATTAACATTAAAACCAATGTCTTCTGAATTTTGCGTAGGATTAAGGAATGCCTCTATCCTATCCTTTTGGTACTCTCTTAGTACACCTTTGTACATCACTAAGGATGAGAGTCCAAGTAATATACCAATTACAACAGAAAGTATGACTACTAATCTCCATGTATCTCTAAAGTAGTAAGCAAATATACTTAGTATTACACCAACTACACCAAGTAGTATGTATATCCAATTACCTGTAATAGCTATGAGTAGGAATGGTAGTGTAAAAAGCATTAGTAATATTAATGCAACTGTATTTCTTAATTGATTACTAAGTCCTGTAAAGGCAACTAGAAACCATATTGTTAATGTAAGCAAAGACATACTACCTGCAGGTTCTAGATAGATTAGGATGATGATGGGAATAACTAGGAGAAATGAAATGAGAAGTAATAACCACTGGTTATACCTATCTTTATATCCAAATACACATGCTGTAGTAAATATTACAGTTAATTTAGCTATCTCAGAGGGCTGAACTTGTACACCCCCTATTACCAACCATCTTTGTACACCATTTATTTCAGGACCCCATAAAAAGACAGCAAGAAGAAGAAGTAAAGTACCTATATATACTGGTAATACTATTTCCCAATGTTTAAGTAAAGAGATATCTACAAGAGATATTATTAGGTATGATATATATCCAAATATTAGAAACAGTATCTGTTTATTTACTATTTCTGTATCTTCAAATATCCCATCTACACCAAGAGTAGTAGAGAGGAGTGTAATAATCCCTATTACACTTAAAAGGATTGCAGGGAGTAAAATAAAGATATCTATTTTAAATTTTCTTTTATTCTTTTTCTCTAATTTCATTCCTCTAATATCTCAATTATCTTTTTACGACCTTTTAAACCTCTTAATATCTTAACAGAAGATTTAGAGGTATTGAAATATGATGAGAGTAAATCTATTAATTCTAAATTAGCACTATTGTTAATAGGCTTACCCTTTAAAGAAATATGATATATATTTTCCTTCAGAATTATCTCTGATTTTTTACATGAGGTTTTTACAGTAACTTCTATTACCACTTCTTACTTCTTTTTACCTGGAAACATTCTTCTCATAAAGGCAGGCTTATCTAGTGGGTCATCAAAATCATCATCATCTATATCGTTTTTCTTAGGAGCCCCTTTATACACCTCTTCTTCAGGTTCTTCCTCTACATTAGTTTCATCTTGTTCTGGTTCATCAAAGAAGCTTTCTTTACTCTCTTTTAAATCATCATCATCATCGTTATTGTACATAGGTGATTTTACAGATATTCCACCCAATCCAAATGCATCATCTACATCTTCATCTCCCTTTTGCTGTTTAGTGAATACCTGTTTGTTTTCATCAAAACCAGTAGCTACGATTGTAATGATAATTTCATCTCCTAGGGAAGGATCTATTTGAGCTCCAAATTTGATATTTGCTGCTGGATCTACTGCTTCTTGTATTAATTCAGATACCAGACTAATCTCAGGAAGTGTTAAATCAGCACCAACAATATTGTAAAGTACTCCAGTTGCTCCCTCAATAGACATATCCAAAAGTGGACTTGTTGTAGCTGCACGTGCTGCTAATTCTGCTCTCTTCTCACCACTTGCTCTACCTATACCCATAAGGGCTGTACCTGCATTTAACATTACTGACTTTGCATCATTAAAGTCAGCATTTATATATCCTGTTTGACTAATTAGATTAGAAATACTGTTTACACCCTCAGCTAGTACAGAATCAACTAATTTCATAGCATCGATAAAGGACATATTTGCATCAGTAATCTCTAGTAACCTTTGGTTAGGAACTACAATTAGTGTATCTACTTTATCTCTTAAAGAATCAATACCTTCTTCAGCTATCTCTCTTCTTCTATTACCTTCAAAATCAAAAGGTTTTGTAACTACAGCTACTGTTAAAGCACCCATATTTTTAGCAACACCAGCTATTATTGGAGCAGCACCTGTACCTGTACCTCCACCCATACCTGCTGTGATAAAGACCATATCAGCACCATCTAAGTGCTCTTGAATTTCATCTAAACTCTCCTCTGCTGATTGTGCACCTAATTCCTGATTACCACCTACTCCTAACCCTTTTGTTAAATTCTCACCCAACTGTAATGTTACAGGGGCTTTAGAAAGCTTTAGAGTTTGAGCATCTGTATTAAATGCCATAAACTCTACACCCGGAATTTCATAGTCCGAGATCATTGTATTAATGGCATTGCAACCACCTCCCCCAATACCTACAACTTTAATTTTAGCTACAGGGTCTACATTTGTTGTTATTAACGGCATAACTGTCCTTAAACTTCAAATTATATCTAGGCAGTTTACGGAACTAATGATTTCAACCATTCTACTACTC
>DAINAD010000057.1:0-3326 GCA_036733605.1 Patescibacteria group bacterium
TCTCCTACTGTGGAGAAGAACTCTGACAAAGACTCATCTGTGGTCTCCCATGAAAGGTTTCCAACAAAAAGTTTGTTATTCATTATATAAAATAAATAATAATTAAAAAGACTACGGATAAGCACACTTAAGAAGAGTAACCTACACAGGGCATTAAAAACATTAACACCTTTCTTAACATAGACCTTTCATTATATCATACCTTTAGGGAAATGGAAGTATTAGTTAGAAATGTTATTTACAGATCTATATAACTTCATTGACTTACCAACAATATATTTCTGCATCATCTTAGCAACCTCTGGGTCATTCCTACTTCTCATAAAAAAATAGAGTAAAGACATATTTATTGATAGCTCACTATCTACACCTACTAATTTATCAATATCTTTTTTAAAATTCTCTCTATTCTTATTAATACCCCAAAATACTCTTAGATATCTTAATTCAATAGCCAAATCAAATGGTTTAAATAGCTCGTTTAATGTAATATTCCTACTATTTAAATTAACTACTGTACCATCCCATTTCTCAACTCTTTGATTCTTTTTAAATTCTTCCCATACAGCTCCTAGTAGCTCATATCCTTTCTCTTTCTGATATTCATCAATTCCCTTTTCTATATTCTCTATCTTTAATATTTCTTCTATTTCCTCTGTAATACTCTCAGCAGAGCCTTCTTTAAAAAGATATACACTAATTAAATGATTAATTTTATTTTCATCTAAATTTCTCTCCTTTATTCTCTTTATTAAATACTCTGTAGCGTATAGATATCCTGGCTCTGAATAATTAGTAGCCCTGTACTCTTGTATTAATTGACTAAATTCCGTACTTTGAATATATGATGCACCTTTAGTAATTACTAATGTACTAAGCTCTGTAAGAGCTTCATTTGGAGATACTGTAAACATATCAGTTTGAATACCTGTCCTCTCATCGTCTTGACCTCTATTTCGGTGAGAGATTAGATGTACTAATTCATGATTTAACTTATGAGTATTAATATCTTCGGCAAGATACAAAGTCTCATTATCAGCATCATATGTACAGCCATCATTTGAATATGAAATATTTACATCCCTTACTCTCTCCTTTACCTCTACAAGATTCTCATAGCTATTCTTACTAACCCAATCTAAAAGTAATGTACTATCTATTTTACTTTCCTCTTCTGTTTTAGGAATATTAAAATCCTCGTTCATATATTATCCTTCCATTATGTTTTTAATTATATCCTCTATATCCTCACTAAATCCTGAAAACGCCCTTTCCCCTACGAATATGATTGGATAGTATCCAAAAGAGCTAGATTCTCCTTCACTTACATTAAATCCCTGTTTATACTCCCTTAATTTAGAGGAATACTCTGAATCTGTATCTAAATATTGAGTATATTCATAATCCATACTATCAAAAAATGCTAAAGCCTCTATACACTTGCTACCTGTACCATTGTGAAAAATTACTAACTCTTTTGTACTTACTTCATCCCCCTCATTTACACTCTCTGTAATATCCTCTACAGCACATGGGTTACTTATATTCTCCTCTTCATCTAAAGGAACAGCAGGATGTGGAGTCTCATACTGTACCTCCCTATTACTTGGTATATCTGCAAAAGGCATACTTAAATCTATCTCACCAAAAGTATCTAAACTTACCCAATTAATATCTGACTGATCAAAGAATTTTAGATATACATCATTCCATGATTTCTTTAATCCACCTATATATGTATGTGATACAGGAGATATTTTCTCATACTTTAAAGCTCCAAAAAGCTCTTTTTCAAAATCAGAAGCTACTCCCTCTCTAGCCCAATAGCTATAGTCGCATAGACTACCTGTACCCCAATTTTGAGAATCTACATTAGATACAGAAAATATTTTTACATCATACTCTGAAGGCTTGTATATCGTTGCTTTAGCACCGGTTGTACCCCTTGCAAATACATACTCTATACCTAACTCCTGTGCTGCTTTAACAGTATTCTCATCATATGCAAAGTATCTCGAACCAAATATTTTAATATCTACACCAGTACAAGAGAATATTTTTTCTTTACTATCCCTCATCGTAGCTAATTGCTCCTCATATGGTACATCCCAAAATGGTTTAGATGAATCTAATCCAGCTATTTGTAAATCATGATATTCTAGAAGTGTTTTAACCACATCACAATTCTCTACTACAAAATCTGCACTAACTATTAATACTCCTGGTATATCCCTTTCCTTAATATCATTTACAAAATTAATTAAACCCTCTGTACCCTCAAACTCAATTAAAAGCATTAAAGCTTCTGTAGAGGGAGTCTCTTTTACAGTAGGAACCTCTGTACCCTTTTTAAACCAATTACATGGTCCTAGTAATATCCCTGCGATTACTGCAAAAAGAAAAATCCCACTAAAAAGGATTAAATATACGTATTTCTTACTCATGGGTGTCTTAAAAAACATATTATACTTTTTAGTATATCAGATTTAAAAAGTTTTAACTTTGGTATAATGGGGGGAATGAAGATTAAATATATATACAACAAAGATAAAAGGACTGAGAAATTCTTTAAGCTAATTAAAAATAAATTTCCAGAGATATTGGATGAGAAAAATCCAGATATATATCTTGTATCTGGAGGTGATGGTGCAATGTTACACGCAATACATGAGAGTATAGAGGGAAATATCCCATACTTTGGGAAAGCACTAGGCACTTTTAATTTCTTAATGAACAAAATTGAGGATGATGAGAAGGTAATAAGAGGGATATTGGATGATAGTATTAAATTAGAGTATTACACATCAAATGCAATAGCTGTTTACTTAGATAAAGTAAAAATAGGAGAAGCAGTAAACGAGATTGTATTGGGAGAAAGTATAATGGGATATAGCACTTTTAATATTACCACTGAGCATGGAGATTTCAAAGATTTTGAAGTTAAAGGCTCTGGAATATGTATAAGTACATCAATAGGTTCTACTGCTTTTAATTTTAATAATGGTGGAAGAATATTACCTCTGGACTCTGACTTACTTTCTATTACAGGAATCGTTTGTAATAGATATTTAAATGATATTATTAAATGCCAAGAGGTTGCACTACACTCTAATGGAGCAAAAATATTTCTCTCAAATATAGACTCTGGTGTTTTAAATAAGGGTCAAAAATTAATACTTAAGAAAGGTAAATCTATAAAGATAGGATTTTTAGATAAAAATTCTTTCTTACAAAGAAGGATTGAAATAGCTAATAGGTACAGAAGTAATGGTTGCGGGACATAGATTCGAACTATGATTCACGGCTTCAAAGGCCGGTGTCCTACC
>DAINAD010000058.1:0-3290 GCA_036733605.1 Patescibacteria group bacterium
TCTACTAAGTATTACGAAATTAGAAATGTTTTTCTTGCATATTTCTTCCTCTACCTTCCCAAGGAAGAATCTCTAAGGCTTGGAATGTACTCTCACTTACTACATTTCCCACTATCTTAATCTTTTCCCCTTCTATTAATCCTACAGCCCTTCTTACCTTAGCTTCTGAGGTATCTACACTCCATGTATTACCATCTAAATCCTCTATCTTAATACCCGCTTCACTTACTGAAAGTATTGTACCTGCTAGATATCCTATCTCCGGAGCACTCCATATCTTATATCTAGGATCTAGTGTTATATCATATGTAGAAAAGCTTTCAGAAAACACCCTATTAAGTCTCTCTGATACTCCTGATAGATGTAATATTCCACCAAGTATTAATATTGCTAATGTATTTATTACAAATATCTTTCTAAATGAAAACATATATCCTCTATCTGTATATTTGAAATTAAGGTATGCCACTATTAAAAAGGATACTGTAAGTAATACCCATACAGTAGGTATAGCGAGGATTAATACTCCTAAAAAGTCATTTACAGAAAGTATTAAATTTAATATATCACTAGATTCAAAAAGATATATTGATATTGCTAAACCTATTGATCCAAACAGTATATTTAAACCAAACAGAGACCACAAAAATGAATTCTTTAATACAAAGGACCATTTACCTATTGGCTTTATATTCTCTTTCTCTATTCTCTGTAATACCTTTTTAGATATTTTTCCCATACTTTTGTATTAATATTTTAAACTTTTCTTTACCTCTACTTATTAAAGAAGCAACTGTACCACTAGATATATGTAATATCTCTGATATCTCATTATACTCTTTCTCTTCAAAAAACCTTAGTACAAGTACCTCTCTATACTTTTGATCTAGTTTAGAAAGTATATCTCTTACTTCAGAACTCTTAACGCTTTCTAAAAAGTCATCCTCTATATCTTCCTCTGAGGGTATTCTATCAAAGATATCTTCATCTTCTGTATTACTAATCGTTATTTTCTTTTTTCTTAGGAAAGATATAGCTTCATTATGAGCAATCCTATATATCCAGTTAGAAAATGAGTATTTAGGGTTATAGCTATTAATATTCCTATATGCTTTTAAAAACACCTCTTGTAATATATCCTCAGCATCTTCTGTCGATATATATAGTATCCTTTGTATATATCTAAGAAGTTTAGATTCATACCTCTCTATTACATACCTATATGCATTTAGATCTTTCTTAACATTTTCTACAATCTCTAAGTCAGAAAGCTCTTTCTCTTCTTTTGTTTTCTTACCATTCTTTACAGCCATACATTAGCAAACAAGTTTAGGTACTGCTTACCTGCCTTTAAAAGGTCTCCATATCAATCTCGGGGTGATCCGACTTGAACGGACGACCTCTACGTCCCGAACGTAGCGTTCTAGCCATCTGAACTACACCCCGTTACTCTTTTTCTCTTTTCTGTAATCTAAATATCTTTTAATTAATCCCAATACTACGAACAAGGAATCATCTACTCCTCCAAACAGAGGTATTACATCTGGTATTAGATCTGTTGGTATTAGAATATATACAATGGCTAAAAAGAACATCCAATATTTTTTTAAAAACATATTGATATATATTGAGAAATTAATTACATTCTCTCTACTACATTAATACCCAGTGTATTTAGACCATGTTTCATTGTCTGGGATGTAGCTTCAACTACTCCTAAGAGAAACTCTTTGTCTTCTGAATCTAAAACTCTTACATTGGTGTAGAAGGTATTAAAGGTTTGACCTAAATCGAACAGATATGAACAAAGTGTGCTAGGTGAATATGTTAGAGCAGATGATAGCAGTATAGGCTGGTATCTGCTAATTACCCTAAGAAGTCCTTTAGTATGGCTATCTAATACCGGAATAGTTTTTGTAGAATCAGTACCCTTACCTCCTTCTAATATGGAGTTACATCTTGCATATACATACAAAAGATATGGTCCTGTATCTCCATCAAAGCTTGTAGATTTCTCAAAATCGAATATTACATCCTTACCTACAGTAACCTTTAGGAAGGAATACTTAACAGATGCAACTGCTATTAAATCACTTACCTCTAGAATCTGTTCCTCATTCCACTTCCCATTAGATCTCATCATATCCTCAACTCTCTTTTTAGTTTCATCTAGTAACCACTCTCCCTCCAATATCTTACCCTTCCTACTAGACATTTTTTCCGCACCTGGAAGCCTAACTAAGCCATGAGAGAAGTGTTTGTATATGCTGGCAACCTCTGGCCTTAACTGCGAAAGGGCATCTAAAACAACTTTAAAGTAAGAGCTTTGCTCATCTGCCGTAATCACTACTGACTCATCAAATGACAACTCTTCAAACTTCTTAAAAGCCAAAGCTAACTCCTTCGCTTCATATGTTGGAAGGCCCTCACTATTTATAAAGACGCGAGTATGGAGTCCCTTACTCTCATCTCCCTCATATACAACTGCTCCCTCACTTGCTTTGAAAATATTCTTACCTTTTCCATCCATATTCTCCTTTACAATTTCCATACCCTTCTCACCCATTTCACTCTCAAGGTAATATTTCTCAAATTTAGTATCTGTCCTTTCATATATTCTTTCAAAATACTCTAAACACCAGTCCCTACCCTTTAAATATATTTCTTTAAGGTTTTTACTTTCTAAATCCTTAAAATATTCTCTCTTTTCTAAAGAGGGTATATACAGTGAAAATATGTAGTAATTAATATCTTTTACATCATTAATCACCCTCTCATCCTTCTGATCATCATACATTTTAAAACCTAACATATATGCATCACCTAGGTATCTGACTCTGTCTACCAAAGATTTTTTACTTAATTCTTCAAAAGTAATACCATCATTTTCAAACATCTTAAACAAACCCCACATAGTTTTAGCTACATGTAAACCTACATCACCTTGATAGTTAGCTCGTGTAACGCAGGCTCCTAAAGCCTCTACAAGACGTGAGAATGATTCACCTACCATGTTGGAATACAAATGCCCTATATGTAATGTTTTAAAGGGATTAGGGTCTGTATACTCTATTACATACCTCTTACCACTCTTAATATCTAATTTAAAGTAATTATCTTTTTTAGTATTAATACTCTCTAGCATATTAAGAAGATATGTATCAGAGAAAAAGAAATTGATAAAGCCAGGTTTAGCTACCTCCACCCTCTCTATATCCTCATCTTTTGGAAAAGCGCTTACAATCTTACTAGCAATATCCATAGGGTTAGATTTAAGGGATTTTGATAGC
>DAINAD010000059.1:0-3245 GCA_036733605.1 Patescibacteria group bacterium
TAGATTTGAAGAATAAAAATATGGAAGCAAAAAAAACAACAGTAAAAGTAAAGAACATAGCACAATCACCACAGAAATTAAGATTAGTGGCTGATTTAGTTAGAGGTAAGGGTGTAGAAGAAGCTTTGGATATATTAGCTTTGACAAACAAAAAAGGAACAATTTTTGTCTCCAAGGCTATTAATTCTGGAGTAGCTAATGCAAGAGATTTGTTTAGTGTAGATAAAGATGAATTGAATATAACACATATATCAGTAGATGGAGCTCCAGTATTTAAAAGAGGAAGATTTGCTTCAAGAGGTAGATCCTCAAGAATATTAAAAAGAAGATCACATATTAATTTAGAATTAACTGTTAAATAATGGGAAGAAAGGTCAACGCAAATGCAATTAGGATGGGTATAAACAAAACCTGGAATTCTGTTTGGTATACTTCAAAAAGAGAATACCCCGCTATGCTAGCTCAAGATTTAGAGGTTAAGAAGTTAGTAACAGCAAGAATGAAAGATTCTGGTATAGATAAGATATTGATAAATAGAACAGCACATAAGATAGAGGTAGAGTTGTATGTTGCAAGACCAGGTGTAGCAATTGGAAGAGGTGGAGAAGGAATAGATATCTTACAGAAAGATTTAAAGAAAATGACCAAAAGTGATGTAGAGGTAAAGATTAAAGAGGTAAGGAAAGCAGACCTTTCTGCTAGGATAATAGCTAGATCAATTGCTGACGGTATTGAAAGAAGACAACCATCTAAATTACTAGCAGCTAGTGCAAAGGAAAAAGCTATGATGGCAGGAGCAAAAGGTATAAAGATATGGATATCAGGAAGAATAAATAATGCAAGTCAGGCTAGAACAGTAAAACAGGGAGATGGTTCTGTACCAGCTCAAACACTTAGAGCAGATATAGACTACGCAGAAGAGACAGCAAAGACATTAGATGCAGGATTAATGGGTGTAAAAGTTTGGATATATAAAGGAGAGAAAAATAATATAGAAGACGAAAACTAGAAATGTTACAACCTAAGATAAGAAAACATAGAAAAGAGTTTAGAGGAAAGATGGGAGGAGTAGCTTCAGCTAATAACTCCATAGCCTTTGGTGAATACGGTCTTAAATCTATGCAATGTGCATGGATTAAAGCTAGAGAAATCGAAGCAGCTAGAAGAGCTATTACAAGCCATATGAAAAGAAAGGGAAAGGTATGGATAAAGATCTTCCCTCATAAACCATATACACATAAAGGTACAAACAGTAAAATGATTGCTGGTAAAGGAGAAGTAGAGGGATATGTTGCAGTAGTAAAACCGGGTACAATGCTTTTTGAAATTAGTGGAGTAGCAAGAGATATAGCACAGGAAGCCATGAGACTAGGTGCTCAGAAACTTTCAGTAAAGAGTAAATTTGTATCTAAAAAAGAGATTTAGTCTTGAGAGAACTTAATATTACTGATAGAATACAAACCGTTTTAAATATATAAATAAAAAAATGACAGAGAATACAGGAAACAAAAGAGAGTTAGAAGGTATAGTGGTAAGTAACAGTATGATAAATACTGTTAGAGTAAGAGTTGATACAGCTCAAGCTCACCCTGTATATAGAAAAGTAATAAATAAGAAGAAGATTTTCTTTGCACATACAGATAAAGAATTAGAAGTAGGAAGTAAAGTTAGAATAAGAGAAAGTAAACCATATTCTAAGAATGTAAGATGGATAGTAATTAATAAAGAATAAAAATGATACAGACAGGATCAAACTTAATAATTGCAGATAATAGTGGAGCCAAGGTAGGAAAAATAGTTGGTATTCCTGGCTTTTCTAAAATTAAGTTTGCTGGATTAGGACATGTTGTTAAAGTAGCAATACAAAAAGCTCTACCTAATAGTGGAGTTAAAAGACATGAAGTATTAAGCGCAGTAATAGTAAGAGTACGTAAAGAGCATAAAAGAAGAGACGGTTCATATGTTAGATTTGATGATAATGCAGCAGTAATAATAGATAATAAGAAAAGTCCTAAAGGAACAAGAATATTTGGTCCAGTAGCAAGAGAATTAAAAGAGAAAGGATTTGATAAAATAGTATCTCTTGCTCCAGAGGTTTTGTAATTTAATAAGAATGAAAATGAAGATTAAAAAAGGTGATACAGTAAGAATACTCTACGGAAAAGACTCTGGTAAACAGGGTACTGTAGTAGCTACAAATCCAAAGAGTAAAAAGATTGTAGTAGATGGAATTAATGTATATAAGAAGCATGTAAAGGGAGATGGTAGAACTAAGACATCTGAAATTCTTACCATTGTAAAACCTTTGGATGTTTCTAAAGTAATATTAATTTGTAGTAGCTGTGGTAAACCTACAAGAGTTGGAATTAAAAGAGAAGGAGATAAGGTAGAGAGAGTATGTAAGAAGTGTAATAAGGTAATAGAGATAATAGAAAAGAAGAAAGAGGAACCTAAGGCAGAGAAGAAGAGTACTACTAAAAAAAGTACAGCTAAAAAGACAGCAACTAAATCAAAAACAGTTAAAAAATAATGGCACGATTAAGAGAAGAGTTTGACAAAACAATAAGGAAGGAAATGATGAAAGAGTATGGATACCCTAGCTTAATGGCTGTACCTACTCTAAAAAAGATAGTTCTTAATGTAGGAGCAGGAGACGCTATTAACGAATCTGATGCACTAGAAGATATTGTAAATATGATAACTACAATATCAGGTCAGAAACCAATAGTAAATAAAGCAAGAAAAGCAGTATCTTCTTTTAAAGTAAGAGAAGGAATGGAAATAGGTGTATCTGTAACTTTGCGAGGTAACAGAATGTGGGAGTTCTTTGATAAACTAGTAAGTGTAGTATTCCCTAGAACAAAAGACTTTAGAGGATTAGATGTAAAAGCTTTCGATGGAGCAGGTAACTACTCAATAGGTATAGAAGATCATACTGTATTTCCTGAAATAGATGCTAACAATATTAGAAAAGTAAGAAGTTTACAGGTAACAATAGTTACAAGTGCAAAAGATGATAAGGGTGGTAAAGCCTTTGTAGATAAATTTGGATTCCCATTTAAAAAAGATGTCAACAGAAGCTAAAGAACACAAAGCAAGAGAATTGAAAAAGAAGAGTAAATTCAAATCTAGAGTTTACAATAGGTGTGAATTATGTGGTAGATCTAGAGCATATTTAAGACACTACGGTATATGTAGAATATGTTTTAGAAAGTTAGCAAGTAATGGGGAAATCCCAGGAGTTA
>DAINAD010000060.1:0-3129 GCA_036733605.1 Patescibacteria group bacterium
ATTAGATGGTGCTGTAGTTATCTTTGATGGTAGAAAGGGGGTAGAACCTCAATCTGAAACTGTATGGAGACAGGCTAATAAATATAAGGTCCCTAGAATTTGTTTTATGAACAAAATCAATTTGATTGGAGGAGATTTTGATAAGAGTTTTGGTACTATTAAAGCTCGTTTAAGTAACAAAGCTGTAGCTATTACACTCCCTATTGGTAGAGAGAGTGAGCTTTACGGATATATCGATTTGGTAAAAAACAAAGCTTTTAAATATGAAGGACCAGACTCTCCAGATTTAATAGAAATCCCAATACCTGAAGAACTAAAAACTAGAACAGAAGAATATAGAGCAACATTGGTAGAAACATTAGTAGAAATGGATGATGCTTTAATGGAGAAATTCTTTGCAGGAGAAGAAATTACCGTAGATGAATTAAAAATGGCATTAAGGAAAGGAACATTAGAGAGTAAAATCTTCCCAGTATTAGGAGGTGATTCAAGAACCTCTATGTCTAAAACTTTACTAGATTACATTACTCTCTGTTTACCCTCTCCACTAGATGTACCTCCTGTACAAGGAGATCATCCAAAAACAGGTGCAGAGGTAGAGAGAAAACCAGATGAGTCAGAACCATTTTCAGGTTTAGTGTTTAAGATTGTAAATGATCCTCATATTGGAAATCTTTCTTACTTTAGAGTTTACTCAGGAACTATTAAATCAGGTACATATGTATTTAATTCTACAAAAGGTATTAGAGAAAGAATTAGTAGATTAGTATTAATGCATGCAGATGATAGGGAGGAAGTAGATATTTTAAGAATTGGAGATATTGGTGCAATCGTAGGTCTTAAAGACTCTGTAACAGGAGATACTCTTTGTGATGAGGCAAATCCAATAATATTGGAGCAGATATCATTCGCAGAACCAGTTATCTCTCAAGCTATAGAGCCTGCTACAAAATCTGATGAAGAAAAAATGTCTGAAGCTTTGATTAGATTAGTTAAAGAGGATCCTACCTTTAAGGTAGAGAGTAATATAGAAACTGGTCAAACCATTATCTCGGGTATGGGTGAGTTACATTTAGAAATCATGGTAGATAGAATGAAGAGAGAGTTTAATGTATTAGCAAATGTAGGTAAGCCACAAGTAGCTTACAGAGAAACTGTAAAAGGAGTATGTGAACAAGCAGAGGGAAGATATGTAAAGCAATCAGGAGGTAAGGGACAGTACGGTCACTGTTGGTTAAAGATAGAGCCTAATGAAAAAGGTAAAGGTTTTGAGTTTGTAGACGCTATTAAAGGAGGATCAATTCCTAGAGAATTTATTACTCCTGTAAGAAAGGGTATTGAAGACTCTATGAAGGCAGGTGTAGTTGCAGGGTATCCTGTTGTAGATATGAAAGTAACCCTCTTTGATGGATCATACCATGAGGTTGACTCATCTGAAGCAGCCTTTAAGATTGCTGCCTCTATGGCATTTAAGGAAGGTTGTAGAAGAGCTTCCCCAATACTTTTAGAACCAGTAATGGATGTAGCAGTAGAAGTTCCTCAGCAATATATGGGTGATGTAACAGGTTCTTTAAGTAGTAAGAGAGGACAAATTCAAGGTACTGAAGATATTGGTAATGGTATTACAGTAATAAATGCGTTAGTACCTCTTTCTGAACTTTTTGGATATACAAGTGAACTACGATCAATAACTAGTGGAAGAGGAAGTGCAAACATCGAGCCATCTCACTATGCAGAGGTACCTAAAAATGTTGCAGAGGAGATTGCATTGGGTAAGTAATCGGAAAGAGTGTGTAAGTAAGTTTAAAAATATCATTTAAACACTTGCATATATTACCTCTTTTTGATAATATTCAACGCAGACTCGTTCATTCTTTTAGAATAGAGTATTATGTTGTTGTTAAACAATATTTATATATAAATTAATTAAATATATATTCATGGCAGACTTCGAAAGAAACAAGCCTCACATGAATATCGGAACCTTAGGTCATATAGACCACGGTAAAACTACCTTGGTTCGTGGTATTCTAAATGCTTTTTCCACAGATGCGGATAGAGCAAAAATGACTGACAAATTGGATAAAGATCCAGAGTCAAGAGCAAAGTCAATAACTGTTGCAGTAGCACATGTAGAATTTGAAACAGATTCTAGACACTACGCATTAGTAGATTGTCCAGGACATAAAGACTACATTAAGAATATGATCACAGGTGCAGCTCAAATGGATGGTGCAATCTTGGTTGTATCTTCTGATGATGGTGCTATGCCTCAGACAAAAGAGCATATCCTCTTAGCAAAGCAAGTTGGTGTTCCTAAGATGGTTGTATATATAAACAAATTTGGAGATGCAGATGATGAGATTTTAGAATTAATCAAAGCAGATGTATCAGATCTTTTAGGTAAATATGGATATGATGCAAATGCTCCAGTAATTGTAGGAGATGCATTAAAAGCTCAAAAGGGAGAAGAGGAAGGATTGGTATCAGCAAGAGAATTGATGAAAGCAGTTGATGAATTTATCCCAATACCTGAAAGAGATGTAGAGAAACCATTCTTAATGCCAATTGAAGATGTATTCTCAATTGAAGGAAGAGGAACAGTAGTAACAGGAAGAATTGAAAGAGGAGTATTGAAACTAAATGGTGATGTAGAGATATTAGGTATGGGAAGAAAACCACAAAAGACTGCAGCTACAGGAATAGAGATGTTCAACAAATCTATGAAAGAGTGTCAAGCAGGAGATAATGTAGGAATTTTGTTAAGAGGTTTGAAGAGAACAGATGTAGAAAGAGGTCAAACACTTTCTGCACCAGGTTCAGTAGAAACACACACCGAGTTTAAAGCAGAGGTATATATCTTAAGTAAAGAGGAAGGTGGAAGACACACTCCATTTATAACTGGATATAAGCCACAGTTCTATGTAAGAACTGCAGATGTAACTGGTGAAGTTACTTTAGCAGAAGGAATAGAAATGGTTGCTCCTGGAGATAACACAGAGTTTAACGTAAAGCTAGTAGCTCCAGTAGTAATAGAAAAAGGTCAAGGATTTGCAATTAGAGAGGGTGGTTCAACAGTAGGTAAGGGAATAGTAACAGAGATTCTTAAGTAAGAATACATAGGGAGGT
>DAINAD010000061.1:0-3075 GCA_036733605.1 Patescibacteria group bacterium
TTTATAGATCCTCATGGTCAAACAGCAGAGATGATATTAGAGAGAATTCCTCCTGAGAGAGTAGATGATGTTATATATTTTAATGCTGCTGATTTTGAAAGACCTTTTGGTCTTAATATTATGGAATATTACAATGAGCAACATAAGCATCAGATTGTAAATAGCTTTATTGCTTTACTTGTAAGGCTCTTTGATCCCCATAACCAAGGGTATGTAGGTCCTATGATGCAACAAGCAGTTAGAAACTCTATGCTTACTGCTATGAGTGTAGAGGGTTCTACGTTGATAGAGGTAGTTAGGATGTTACAAGACGAGAAATGGGTTAATGAGAAATGGTTACCGTTAGTAAAAGATGAATTAGTAAGAAGATATTGGGTAGACCAAGTAGCTAAGACAGATCAAAAGACTAAGTCTGAGAGTCTAGGTTACTTTATATCTAAGTTTGATAAGTTTACAACTAACTTAGCCATTAGAAATATAATAGGTCAATCTCAATCATCTTTTGATTTTAGAGATGTAATGGATAACGGGAAGATATTGATTGTAAATCTCTCTAAAGGTATGTTAGGTGAAGAGAATATGTCCTTTTTAGGATTAATACTTGTACAAAAGATGTTGGCTGCAGCATTAAGTAGAGAAAATGTTCCAGAGGATCAAAGAAAAGACTTCTTCTTCTATGCAGATGAGTTCCAAAACTTTGCTACTGAAGAATTTACATCTATTCTATCTGAAGCAAGAAAGTACAAATTGAATTTAACATTGGCTCATCAATATATTGGTCAGTTACCAGAAGATGTTAAAGGAGCGGTATTTGGTAATGTAGGTTCCCTATTTATTACCAGATGTAGTAATGAAGACGCACAATTTCTAGAACCACAGTTTGAAACATATGTAAAAGCTACAGATATTATTAATCAAGGTATAGCTCATTACTATGTAAAGATGTTAAACAACAGTACATATCCAAGTCCATTCTCCCTAGATGCTAGCTTTGGTCCTAAATTCCCTAACTCGGGTTTTGATATTAAGGTAAATCCTAACTTAGCAGCCATTATAAAAAAGATGTCTAGACTAAAATATGGTAGGGATCTTAATATCGTAAATATGGATATTGCTAGAAGGTCTGATTTGGATAAAAAGGAAGAGGTTAAACCTGAGCAGTCATCTGGTTTCCCACCTATTTCTTTTTAGCTAAGGTACTGCACAAATACTCTAGTTTCTGGTAAAATCACACGTACTCTTATGGGAGTATAGCTCAGGTGGTTAGAGCGCGGTTCTTATAAAGCCGTGGTCGATGGTTCAAGTCCATCTACTCCCATGTCTTTTCCAAATGTTTATGAAATTTCTGATTAAAGGTCTTTAAGACTCTTTTCTGCTTCAGGTTTATTATTATCTACTAAACCTAAGTATTTTTCTGTTGTAGATAATCTTTTGTGTCCTACTAACTTTGAGACTGTTACTAGGCTTACTCCGTTTGCAAGGTGGTGTGCTATAAAGGTATTTCTTAGATCATTCACCTTAGCATTTTTAATACCTGCTTTTTCAAATGCTTTATCTATTGTTGTTCTAATATTTCTAACGAGTAGGGGTCTACCATTTTTGGTAACGTAAAGAGTATCTTCCTCTGTCTCTGGTCTAATATTTATATATTCATCTATAGCTTTCTTGGCTGATTTGTTAATAGGGACCTTTCTAGAAGGGTGACTACCTGAAGCTTTAATATATAGAAAATCTATACCATCTTTACTATTTCTAACATCATCTATGGAAAGTGCTGCTAATTCTCCAATTCTAATACCTGTTTGTAACAATACTTCTACAATGGAGTAGAGTCTAATATCTACTCGACTAACATCTCTAAGAGCTCTGTACTCCATTTCGGAAAGTACTCTTGGAGGTTTAGTTTCAAATTTAGGGTGTGCTAGTTTCTCAGCTGGGTTATCTGTGATAATGGAACTTTCTAACATATATCTATAGAAGGTTCTTGTACTGTTAATCTTTCTTGAAATACTCTTAGGTGTGTAATTGTTATCCTGTAAGTGTTTCTTATATCCCTCTAAATCGGTAATTGAAGTATCCTGTATTTTCATAACCCCCCTGCCTGAAAAGAAGTTTAACAACTGTTCAATATCCTTTGCATAAGCTATGACAGTAGCTTCAGACCTGCCTTTACTCCTTAGTTCTTGTGTAAAAGTATTCTGATACTTCGCAAATTCCGGGTTTGATATTCTTTCCAATTTCTATAAAAGAAACAATTTAATATAGCCTAGTATGTAAACTATGAGATTATAACATCACCCCGTAGAGAATATCAATAATAAAAATTAGAAAAGAGGTCTGTCCTAGGTCTGTCCCCTAGAAAGCTCATTGATACAAACCTTCTTGATATTTTACTAACCTTTTTTGTTTCCTGCTCCAACCCAAAATAGAGCAAGAATGTTTCGAATAGTTCGCGAGGAAGGGAAAGCTTGGGGTCGTACCTGGGACAGACCTTTGATTGCTTACCTTCCTTTTGATAATATCTGTGTATGGAGAGGAGAATAAATATTAAGAATAAGTCGAGGGTTGTAGAGAGTAGTAATGGGTTAGAACTGTCTGGGATATCCAATTACTGGCTTTTTAAAATTTTTGCCATAGGTATATCAAGTATTCTTCTTTTCTCAGTATATAACTCTGTTAAGTTGACAATACAAAAGTTAGAGATATTAAAACAGGCAGAGCAAGAAGTAGAGGATTTAAGAGTTACTAACTTAGCTCTTTCAATAGGTATAAAGGAGATGTCTACGGATAAATATTTAGAGAAGGAGGCAAGGGACAGATTAAATTTTGGAGGTAAGAATGAAGTAGTGTTTGTAATACCTCAAAGTGCTTTAGATACAGCAAAAGAGAGAGTAGAGGAGATAGTTCAGCCACCTAAAGAAAATATATACGAGAAAGGTAATAGTATTGATGATTGGGTAGATTTCCTAGTTTTGGGAATTTGAAATAGAAGACCTTTTAGCGTATAATCACTCTTGTTGCTATCGCGGGGTAGAGCAGTGGCAGCTCGTCAGGCTCATAACCTGAAGGTCGTTG
>DAINAD010000062.1:0-3036 GCA_036733605.1 Patescibacteria group bacterium
AAACGATTTGTGACAAACAGCACTTATGACTTCTGTCGAAAGCCTTACGTCCCCATATTCTTAAAGAACGTTGTATTATACCACTTATCTATATACTTTTGAACTACCAGAGTGTCCTCCAATCCTATATAGAACAATAATTCTCTTGCTGGATAAAATCCATATAATACGAATATCTCCTGTAACTCTAGAGCTATAAACTTTGCCCAAAGAGGGAATGACCACCAGGTGAGTCCTAAGGCTAGTAGAAAAGGGATCCCTTGATATCCTAACTACAATATCTTCAATCAAAATAAAAAGTTCTCTGTTTTTCCTAAATATTTTTCTTAAATCCCTATCATATCCCCTTGTTTTACTTATAACGTATTTAACTCTCCTCATCTGCGATTCTCTTGAAGTATCCCCTTATCTCTTTTTCACTTTTTAACTCTTCTAGTTTCCCTGCTTTACTATCCTCTATTCCCTTCTTAATCTCCTTTACCATCTCCTCATCAATAACAAACCCATCCAATACCGGATATGATTCCTTCTCTAATTCCTTTGTAAGTACATATCTAACATATGCTGGGAATGAATATCCTAAATTACTAGCCTTCATATCGAGTTTGTCCATCAATACTTTAGGAAATGTAATCTGTTTTGTAATACTCTCATATTTCTTTACCTTTGCCATTTTGTGTATAGTTTGTATAATTTAATATACAATTTTAACACAAATACCTGTTTTTTACATCTGGAATATTAATGTGATATTTACTAAACGACTTCTTTACTTGCTTCCCACAGCGCTATAGACGTAGCTACTGAAAGATTTAAGGAATCAATATTAGGGGAATGAGGTATAAATACACTCTCTCCAATATTCACATATTTCTCATCTAAACCTGTAGATTCATTTCCTTGGAGAATGGAATATGGTTTTACAAATGTAATATCTTTAATACTCTTACTACCTTTTAACATGAAAGGATAGAGGTTTTGATTTGGAAATCTACCAATATACTCCTCAATGGTATTAAAATATTCAAACCTCATATTAAACAATGCTCCCATTGTAGATCTAATGACTAATGGATCGAAGATATCTACACCCGGTTTAATAATGGCTAAATCTTTTACATTAAAACCTAACATAGTTCTAATAATGGTTCCCAAATTACCCATATTAGAGGGATTTACCAATACAATATGGTTTTCATTCTCTAATATCTTACTTACATATTTCTTAAATACAGCTACTACATAGGTATTCTCCTTTAGAGCGATCTTCTCAATCACCCTATCATTCTCCTCCATATATATATTCTTCTCCCTACATATCCTCTGTATCTCCTCAATACCTACACTTTGTAATCCCTCTCTTTTAAAAAACACTGTATATACCTTGTCCGAATGATTCTTAAGTAAATCTAAGACAGGATATGCACCAAAAGCATATGAATATTCAAACTTTTTTTGATATTTCTTAATCTTAGGAGAGTACATACTACTTGTTTTTTAATATATCCTTAAATATCTTGTCTGTCTTTTTCTTTTTAGTATCCTTTGTTAACTTCCATTTCTCTTCTCTAAGCACCATATATGCTTCTTCTACTTTCTGTTTTGTAAGAGTTAGTAATTTGTTTTTCCTCTTTAACTCAATCTGTGCCTTCTCTTCACTCTTGTACATCTCATATATACTGTGCAAAAACCCAATTAGAAGAATCACATAGCTAATTAATTTAGCTAGTAAGGAGAGATTCATCATTAATTCATACTCTAGATTAAGATATGGTAAGTAAAAGATTTGAGAAAGTATGGAGAACGTTAGGGAGAAGATGATCCAGAAATCGAAATTCCTGTAGTACATACCCCTACTCCTTGTATATCCTACTAATGTAAGTAGATATATCATTAGAGAAACTGTTTGTATTACAATTGCAAAGGTATATGACTCTAATCCTTCAAATATGTTTGAAAATATTGTAACAATGGCAATAAAGGCTGATATAGAGAAAAGTATTCCTACAAACGCTAATTTCTCCTTAAATACTCTTGATCTGTACTCCTCTTTCATAAGTAACCAACTTAAGAAAAAGAGTAAAGCTAAAAAGAATCTAGAGAGTACTACAGTACTAGGAAATACTTGAGAAGTAGATACAGAGAAGAAATCAGAAAATGCATCTAGAGAGAGTAATATCTGTAATATATCAATTACTCCTACAGTTAAAAAACCTAATCCTAAAAGTAAGTAGTTAGTAAAATTCTTTTTTGTATAGAAACGAAGTAGTGCGA
The DNA here is from genome assembly GCA_036733605.1 of Patescibacteria group bacterium. Taxonomy (GTDB): domain Bacteria; phylum Patescibacteriota; class Dojkabacteria; order SC72; family SC72; genus JAVEVH01. Next base: position 2,275 of record DAINAD010000062.1, read on the forward strand.
GAGTACCAATAAAGAAAGCAGAGATACCAGAAAACAGGTCTACAACTAATTGAAAATCTTTAATCCAATAGAACTCTCCAGACATATATGCAAATAGAAGGAAGAAAAATATAGAGATTAATATTAATAACTCTTTTTCCTTAATCTCAAATTTTGAATATATTTCTTTCTTTTTCATATATCTTTAAATATTAATACATATACTTAGAAAATGAAATCTTTTCATTTCTTTCTGCATGAGGAGCACATACTGTTACAGTACCCTTACTGTCTTGAGAGATAAAATAGCCAGTACCATTAATAGAGATATACTGAGGATCAGTAGGTATTACTAATAACTCTTCTTCATCTTTAATTAAAAAACTCATACTAACTAAATCTGTACAATCAAATGGACCTGTCTTACATATCTCATTACCATACTCTACACACTCTGTAGAGCCCGGTATGGCCTCTGGAATCTCTGATTGAGCATTTACATATGAACTAACATAGGAGAGTATCTGAGCTACGTCTGCGGACCTCTTAAGGTTTCTAGCTTCAGCTGCTTCCTTACTTGGATTAATAGCTAACAATGCTAAGAAAATAACTATACCTACTGCTGATACTACAAGCATTATTTCAGTAAATTTGAATCTATTAGGATTAACCTCCCTACTCTTTTTAGGCATAGAGGGTACAAAGTTTATCGTTTCTTCTGAGAGTTTATTTTCATCCATATATACATAATACAAAAAAATCGAAGAGGTTTATATACTCTTA
>DAINAD010000063.1:0-3026 GCA_036733605.1 Patescibacteria group bacterium
GATATTAAGAATGGGTAAATTGCTATACAATAAAGGTTTTACATATATATCCTAAATTATATTTTAAATACCATATGAATGGAAATATTGATTTAAATGATAAATTCCGTTTTATCATTGTTGATGATAGTAGTAATAAGATAGAGTTTATCAAACAAACACTTCTTGATATTGATATAGAACCATATGTTATTAATCGTGGTATGTATTGTAGAAGAACCATCTTTACTGCAATAGAGGCCCATGAAAAGGGTAAGATACCTGCAATATTTCTAGATGAGTACCTTGGTACTAATGAATTAGATAGTGGAACTCTAATTTCTTTTGCATTGAGTGAATATCTTAAAGGAAAAGGGGGAATCCTTTTTCCTACATCTCCATTTCATCAACTACAACTAGAGAAATGGTCTAAGGTATTTAGTGAGGAACAGGATGATTGGTATATAGAGAAAGATTTAAACCCATTATCAGAGAATTTTAATAGTAGAGAGATATCTAGAGTATGTAATGAGTTTTTAAGCTATGTAGATAGTAAAGAGGAAAGGAGTGAAAGAAAGCATGGATAAGAGTAAGATTTCAAAATTTAGACCAATACTACCTGCTAGATATAATACAGCAGCATATATGGATTGGATGAAGTATTTTTCTAAGATAGGTACAGATTACCCAGTATCTTACTTTGAGAGATTAGATCTCCCTATGAGAAATTTCGTAATGTATGCCTCGTTAGAGAGTAAATATGACAAGAAGATACCATTAGTTGTAATGAGCCCCGAGGTTACACCAAACCTTTCTATGAATTTTAATCCTAAATGGTTTAAAGAATATTTTGAGACATTTAGGCAAATAGAAGTAGCGGGAGTGATAGTTACAGATAGAAGTGAAGAGGGAAAGGAACTAAACAGTGGTATTAAAAAGGTATTAGAAGAAGAGAAGAATAGGGATTGGATGGTAGAGAGTATTGAAAATTTAGAACAAATAGAGGGGGTATGTGAAAGATATATTGAAAAGATTGAATATATTAACCCAATAAGTATAGAATATAGAGAGAAGAAATAAGTTTAGTATTTACTGCCCATGGCTGTTCAGTTTAATTACGTTGCCCCTAAAGGATGGACACCTCCAAATGCTGATAAAGATTACCTAATAACATACCTAGATATTGAACTAGCAGATGGTATATCTGATGATAAGTTTGAAGATGCTGCTGGTAGCTGTGCTGCTGAGAGCTCTACTGGTACATGGACTAAGGTAGATGAGGGTAAGCACTCTGGTACTAAGTTAGCAGACAAACTTAAGGCAGTAGCATATGACCTAGATCCAAAAACTAAGACTTTTAAGATAGCGTATAAGAAAGAAATCTTTGAAGAGGGTAATATGGCCGGATTGTTTGCAGGTATTGCTGGAAATATCGATAGTATGAAGATGTTAAAGGCATTTAGACTCATTGATGTCCGATTTCCTGAAAGCCTTGTTAAGAGTTTTCCTGGTCCTCAATTTGGAATAACTGGGGTAAGAGAGTTTATGCAAATTGAAAGAGGTCCTCTAATGTGTACTGTACCTAAACCTAAGGTAGGTAGGACTGCAAAAGAGCAGGCATACTTAGCAAAGATACTCTTTACTGCAGCTAAGGGTGAGTTTCAGGGTATTAAGGATGATGAGAATTTAACTAGTTTGTATTTTAATAAGTTTGAAGATAGATGTAAGTTAGTACATGAAGTACAAAGGGATATTGAGAAAAAGAGTGGTAAAAGAAAGTTGTATTTCTGTAATACTACACACTCTGACTTAGATATTATGCTTGATAGAGCAGATATGATTAAAGCAAATGGTGGTAGGTGGATGATGATGGATGTAGTTACTACTGGGTTTAGTGCAGTACAGACTGTAAGAAAACATAACCCTGGTTTAGCTATACATGCACATAGGGCTATGCACGGTCTTTTAGACAGAGAATCAGGCCCTGGAGTACATGATAAAGGGGAGATATTAGACTTTTCTATGTCTATGGTCGTAATCGCTAAAATTATGCGTCTATTAGGCGTAGATTCATTACATGGTGGTGCTCCTAAGACTAAGATGGAGAATTACAATGAGCCTAAATTAATACAAGAAGCACTACAAGCAGATATTACACCCGAAAGTGATATGACACTTGGTCAAAATTGGTTTGGTATGAAAGGAGTTTGGCATACAGCATCAGGTGGATTACACTCAGGAACAATAGGGGACTCTATCCTTAAATTAGGTGAAGATATCATATTACAAGCAGGTGGAGGAGTACTTGGTCATCCATGGGGTATTGAAGCAGGAGTAGAGGCAATGGTAGAGGCTAGAGATATCGCTATGAAAAGACAGGATTTAAAGAAATGGATATTAGACCATCCACAGAGTGCTCTCGCGAAAGCTTCGTCTTTCTGGGGATTTGATCCTAGAATTGTATATTAGTAAAAAAGTATTGTACAATACCGCTATGACAAACAAAGGTATAACACCAAGAGAAAAGGACTATTCACAGTGGTATTTAGATATCATTGAAAGAGCCCAATTAGCAGAGAACTCCTCAGTAAGAGGATGTATGGTAATAAAGCCTTACGGTTTTGCAATATGGGAAAAAATTCAATCGGAATTAAACAGAAGAATTAAGAGTATGGGTGTTAGTAACGCATACTTCCCCCTATTTATACCTAAATCATTCTTTTCTAAAGAGGCTGAACATATTAAAGGTTTTGCTAAAGAGTGTGCAGTAGTAACACATTACAGATTAAGAGAAACAGAGGATGGTAAGGGTGTAGAGGTTGATCCAGAGGCTAAATTAGAAGAGGAATTGATAGTTAGGCCTACCTCAGAAACCATTATGTACGATACCTTTTCAAGATGGATTACCTCTTGGAGAGATTTACCATTAAAGATTAATCAGTGGGCTAATATTGTTAGATGGGAAAAAAGAACTAGACCATTTCTAAGGACCACTGAGTTTCTATGGCAAGAGGGTCATACTGTACATATGAGCCATGAGGAGTCTG
>DAINAD010000064.1:0-3010 GCA_036733605.1 Patescibacteria group bacterium
CTCATCTTCTAGAGCATGTTTAATCAATCCTTGAACACATGCAAAAGATGGATCAGATATCTCTTCAATCATTCCACCTAACCCTGAAGGGTAACCTACTCTTGACGCTACACCAAACACACCCTGAGTGAATTTAGATAAATCTTTTAGTAAGGATGAACCTCCGGTAAGTACAATTCCAGCAGGCATATTAATTTTAAATCCTGCTCTCTCAACATTCTCTTTAGCTAAATCAAATATCTCTTCACATCTAGCCTCTACAATACTCTTTAACATCTCCTTTGATACTTTCTTACTTGGAATATCTAATATTGCTAAATCAATCTCATCACCCCTTTTAAGTTTAGGCTCTTCCTCTTCTACTTTTCTAAGCAAAGCAGGTGTTGAATCTGAAGAAAGCTTCTTACTCTTAGCCCTGTTCTCATACAAATCCATCATATGTACCTTAATCTTTTCAGCATCCTCTAAAGATACCTGAAGACCAATAGCGATATCACTAGTAATATTTACACCACCCAAAGGTATAGTACCACTGTAAATTATAGCTCCCTCCTGGAATATGGCTATACTGGTAGTACCAGCACCTATATCTAGTAAAGTTACACCTAATTCTTTTTCTGTATCTGTTAAAACAGAAAGGGCAGAAGCCCAACCTGTAAACACCACATCAAAGACATTTAATCCTAACTGTTCTACACATTTCTTAATATTTTGCCAATATGAATTAGGAGCAGTAATTATATGTGTCTCTACCTCTAATCTATTACCACTCATTCCAATTGGATATTTAATACCACCCTGATTATCTACTACAAACTCTCTTGGAATTATATGTATTGGATTTAAATTATCAGGTAAAGAAAGTGTACGAGCATTCTCAATAGCTCGGTATGTATCATCTATTGTAATCTCTGAACTAGCTACAGCAACAACACCCTTGTTGTTTAAACTAGTAACTAATTCTCCATTGATAGAGACATATACATCTGAAACCGTAACACCTGCCATTCTCTCAGCAGCCATTACACTCTCAGATATTGCATTAGTAGCATCATCAATATTAACTACTACACCCTTTTTAATACCCTTACTAGGATGTGAACAAACCCCTATTACTGAGGGTGCTTGGCCATCTTCCACTGAAGATATTACAGTGGTAATTTTAGATGAACCTACATCTATTGCTGTTATTGTATTCCGTGCCATTTTTATTTAAGGCGGTCAAATATTACTTTAAATTAAGGAACCTGTTTGTATATATAATATAGTCAAAAAATATCTAATTAGCAAGAACATAATCAATTTTTACAAAGTAATTGTATTCTGTCAACTTAAATATTACTTCAATCTCATTACAGGTCTTTCAAATCTAAGATCTAAACTCTTGAAATTAATCTCTTGTTCATTGATTTTTTCTCCTACTAAATACATTCTAGAAAGCTGTAAATCTAAATCATTAGAGATATCAAATACAAAGGTATGTTCATCTATATCTTTAATAGTAGAGATACCTTTTACAATATTAATATCCTTTATCTCATATCCAAACTGAGATAACAGTTTAGATATTTTATCAAATTCCTCCCTATATATTAATAACCTATTACTCTCCAATACACTCTCAGAAGATATATAGATACTTTGCAAAGAGGTTGAATACTCTAAACACTCTTTCTCACACTCACTACATACCTCTTCTAACCTAACTCCCTCTTTTGAAAAGAAATGACATACATCAGAGGAGTAACCTGTATATCTAACCTCATACTCTTTAAAGGAAATACTTATAGAATTTGGTAATACCTTTTTAGCATATACCTCAGATATATATCCATTACCATTTCTAATCTCATATTCAATCTCAGAGGGATCAACCACAAATATATTCTTACCCTTAAAACTCTCAACATATGAATCTAACTGCTCCTTACTTACATTATTAAACTCTGAATTAGAGTATTTAAACTTTTTAATATCCCATACCCCTATTAAGAGGGTAATAACAAATATTATTAAAAATATTAATATGGGAAATATCTTTTTAAGAAATACTACAAAAGGAAATCTCTTTACCCTATTTAACGCTGAGCTATTCATATATACACAGTTTATCCTAGAAAGGAAATTTTTTAAAGAAGTACACACAATATTTAATATCTGATATATTCAATGTATATGTTCGATATTTTAATATCAAAATCATTAGAGCTATTAGTGGCATGGCAATACAATGGCCTCTTTATATCTTCCTTAGGACTCTTCCCTATGGAGATAGTGATAGCGATATTAGCTACCACTCATAAAGCAAATATTTGGTTAATATCCTTAGTATCAGCTACAGGAGGTTTAGTAGGTTCATATCTTACATACCTTTTGGGATATCTTTTTAAAGAGGATAACCTGTATAGATGGTTAGAGGGTAATGGGAAATTTTTAAGGGTAGATAGGAAGGCGTTAGAGATGAGTAAGAGAAAGATTTTAAAAAGGAGTTTCCTTTATGTACTAATTACAAGATTAATACCTTGGTTAAGAGTAGTAGCTAGTTTAGCTGCAGGATTTCTAAAGGTAAATATATTTACATATTCAATAGCGGTATTTGTAGGTGGCTTTATATATGCATTCTTAATAGCTTACTTAGGTTCTAAGGTAGATAGTGATTTAGAATCTATTAAAACCTTTATTAGTCTTGTAGATAAATGGTTAGTATTAATAACAGTAGGATATATATTTGTAGCTGTAGGATACAAACAGAGAAAAAAGATAGGGAAATATATTCACTCACTAATCAATAGAAAGAAGTAATGGAGCGAGAGACGGGGTTCGAACCCGCGACCTACACATTGGCAATGTGTCGTTCTAGCCAACTGAACTACTCTCGCATGGTGCCGAGACCCAGATTTGAACTGGGGACCCCCTGTTCTTCAGACAGATGCTCTACCAGCTGAGCTATCTCGGCATATTAAAGTGCTTAAAAATGATATCAAATATCTAGGTTGTAATCAATATAACT
>DAINAD010000065.1:0-2891 GCA_036733605.1 Patescibacteria group bacterium
GAAAGAATATATACACTCATATCAGCAAATACATCATTGGCTGTATCATATGAATCACTTTTAAGATATTCCTCCGAAAGACCATATCCTGTACCGTAGTTAGTTAATCTAAGAAGTGCCCTACTCTCCCTATCTAATACATATACGTTATCATTGGTTGTAAATACCGCAAACTCTGATATATCTCCAGCCTTAATATTTAGTAATCCTAATCCTGTTGGTTTAGAAAATGTTTTATACCAACTACCATCTGCAGAAGCTTTTAATACTCCATTTACTAAATCTAAAACATATATACCAGAGGGTTTAGAATATACAAAGGAGGGTTTCTGTAAAAGACCTTCCTCATCTAAAAGCTGTGTAACCTCCTTGTTGTACAGAGATACTCTGTATACACTCTTTATCCCTATATCAGAAATAAATAGATATTCATTAGCATTACCATCTCTGTGTATAGATATATCAGTAGGTTTAGAATCAACCCCATGGATTGCAAACATATCCATATATTTTTGTATATTACCATCACTAGTAGAAAGCCTTACCCTTTTGTATATTGAATCCTCTATACCCAATACCTGAGATTGTAATTCATCTAACTTAATACTATCTGTTTCATTTAATTCCTCTGGTACCTCCCCTAACTTCTCAGATGCTTTAAATATACTCATAATGCTACTATCCCTATCAGTACCTAACTTACTATTTGCTACACTTAAGAGCTCTTCTACCTCTGTAAATATGCTATTTGCCATCCTACTACTCTCTCTTGCTTCTTTCTGATTTAAAGTAAATTTAATACCTCCAAGTAAAAGAAAGATTCCTAATATTATGAGGAAGAGAGTTTTAAATCTTTTAAATCTCGTACTCCTCTGTTTATACCCATCTACTTTGAAACTTTTAAATGATTCCTCTTTCTTTCTAATTACACTACTTTGAGTTACTTTAGATGAAATCTTTTTAAACCATTTCTTTCTACCAAACAGATTTAGAAAAGATGTCTTTAATTTAGCTCCTACTCCCTTAAAAGGATTGTTTATCTTAGGAAAAGATTTAAATGATATCTTTTTAAATGGGTTAGGAATTTTCTTTACATATTTACCTACTATTGAGAATCTTTTCTTTAAATCTAACACAAAAGCTTTAAGATCCTTATCCTCTTGAGTCTTAAGTATACTATCAGTTGGTTTAGTCTCAGCAATGTAATCAGAGGTGTTATCTTCTTTGACTTTTTGCTCTTTAACAACCTCTTTTGTAACTGCAATATCTTTTTCTTTTGAAAGAAGTATAAAGCCTTGATCATCACCTACTTCAGAACCCAACTCTTCTAATACAGATATCAATTCCTCTTTACTCTTAGTACTCATTAATCTCTTTAAATTATCTTTAAAGAAATTCGTAGTAGAAGAGAATACTAAATCTCCCTCCTCTATTGCTATACCTGCAGTCTTAGCTTTTTTCTTATTTAACATTTCAAATACATCTACTAACCTACCCTTTTTATATACAAAAATATCGGCTTCTCCAAGTAACCCTATATATATACCCCCATTATTAGACACAAATATTGTGAAATCTACATTAATACCATGCTCAGACATACTACTATCATTAGTAATTAACTGCTTTATTCTTCTTACTGCCTCATTTAAAGAAAGCTTAAGAGATTCATTTACAGAGTCTGTTTTAGAGTATTCAAAACCATCTACAATACCATCCCATGCAAACTTAGCAATCTTATCCCCTGCAATTTCTACTTTACTTGATACAGAAAGTAAGCCATACATATTTACACCTATATCATCTTTTCCTCTTACAGGACGAGAGTAGTGATACAATCCTATGTAGGATGTTTTTAATTTTGAATTGTTAATATATTTAGCGGCAGTAATTGACATTTTCCCCTTATCCTAAAAGAATTATTATCGTTCCTAAAATGGTTGCAAATATCGTAATGAAGAGATTGATAGAGACAAGAGCTTTCATCTTAAAATTACCCTCTGAATTAATTGTATCTACCAATATTCTTACTTTAAGAAGTAACATAAAGGAGTAAAGTAAAACTCCTACTAATATTATTACTAAAGGTATTTTTAATATATCCCCAAGATTAATTGTAGGTTGCCATGTATTTGAAAATATTTCTGTATATATATTATCCATCTATATATCCCCCTTCTGTTTCATTTCAAGTAAATCATTAATTACATCCTGTAATTCCCTCGGTCTAGGTAGCATCCTTAGATGGAAATCTACACCGTGACCTGCAGTATCTATATGTACATCACCTACATCAAAGATAGTACCTAATACTCCAATATTCGTATGTGTAACATCCTCTATCTTTTCTAATTGTGCTTCTGCATATGAATGGTAAAAAGCATTATCCATCTTAATTACCACTATTCTTTGGTCTGTAACAATATTAACAGTATAGTACCATTTAAGAATTGTAGTTATAGTAACATTTAATGCTAATACTAAACATACAACTAACATACCAATGTATAGTGTAGTTGTACCTAGAAATGATACCTGAGAAGAAAGAGCAAGGAATATTAAAGGTAGAGCTAGTATTAGTAATACAAAAACTATATGTGGTACAAAAGCTACCCAGTGTGTTCTCACTATTAATACAATATCTTCTGCCGGATCTTTACCATAGAAGGTTACTTTCTTAGGAAAGATACTAAAGCTAGTAAGAGCACCATGTTCTTCTTCAGATCTAAGTTTGTTAATAAAGGATTTATCTACTTTTGCGAATTTCTTTGGAATATATTGTTTCCCTTTTTTCATATGAATAGAGAATATCATAAAAAGATATGTATTAACAATACATTCAATTACTTCTTATGTATATTTATATGAACAAATCCTACCTGAGGAATTCT
>DAINAD010000066.1:0-1942 GCA_036733605.1 Patescibacteria group bacterium
GGAGAGTTGGATTTAAATGATAAAATTGCTATTATTAGTGGCAGTTCTATTAAAAATAGATCCAATAACAGCATACTAGAAATTATCAAAGTAAAGGATGTAATTGGATCTTAATCGCTAGGTGACGTAGCCAAGCTGGTTAAGGCCGTGGTCTGCAAAACCACTATCATGGGTTCGAGTCCCATCGTCACCTAACTGTATTTGGTATATATATAACTAAATATGAAGAATAGAGATTTTAGTATTGATTTTCTTAGAGCTACCGCTATTCTTTTAATGACCATTACTCATGTTAACGCACTACTTTACCTTGGTAAAAACCCCATATTAGATATTTTTACTACAGCAGGAGCAACTCTCTGTTTCTCAATCTTCCTTTTCTGTTCTGCATATGTAAACGGTCTTAAAATACAGAAAGGTTCTACCTTTTCTTTTAAAGATACCATTAACAGAGTATTAGAAATATACATGGTATATGTAATATTGGGTATTCTAGTTACCTTTGTTTTAGATAGTAATATCTCTTTTAGTAAGATTACTAATATTGTATTACTAAATAATATACCTGCTTTTACGGAATTTCTAATCGCCTTTATAATCTTTTCCTTTGTACCCTTACTCTTTTCAAAACAGATTAAATACTTAATGTCTAAACCTCTGTACTTAATATTAATTACTGTATTGATATATATATTAGGAAGTATTGTATATACACAAATATCTAAATATACATACCCAGATTCAATTAGAATACTTCTAGAGAATATATTTGGGTATAAGTCGGTACATATATTCCCGCTAACATACTACCTCCCCATATACTCTCTTGGTATATTACTAAGTAAATATAATAAGAGTAGTATGCTAAAGATAGTATTAATAGGTTCAATTACTCTCTTTTCAGTACTTCTTTCCTTTAAACTATCAACATGGTATAGATGGCCTCCATCTGTCCTTTTCCTTCTATATGGTTTCATATATATCCCATTGATAATGTTAATATATAGGAGATTTAAAAACTTCCTTTCTAAAGGTGTATTTAAAACTTTTACCAATATCGGTATGTACCCATTAGATCAGTTTTTCCTCTCCACACTCTTTGTATTTTTAGCAGTAGCTTTACTAAAACCTAGTATTAATCCCCTTTTAAGCATATTAGTTAATCTAGGGATATTCGCCCTCTTGCTCCTCCACCCTATAGTATTTCATCGTAAAATGGTATAATGTAGGTATGAGTAAAAAACTCTTAATACTGCTTGTACTATTAATCTCATTAATATCTACTTCAGTATTTTTAAAACAATTAAATGGAAAAGAACAGGAAATAGATACCGATGTAAAAAGTGGTGTTACTGATCCCTGTATACAGTTACAAGAGAGTGCAAAAGAACAGCTCTCTTCTTTAAGCGTACCAAGAAAATGGTATGTTAAGTCCCCATATACTGATATTAATTCAATAGATATGGAAATACTCTTACCACAAGAAGAGGTATCTGTTACATACGATTTAAATGGAGTACTTACTGATGCTGTATATGAAAATGAGAAATGGAATATTAATATACCAATTGAGAGTTTAGAAGATGGAGAGTACAAACTACTTGTAAAGTCTACTGCATGTGAAGCTACACTCTCTAAATCATTCTCATTCAATGTATCTCATCCTGTATATGTAACATGGACAATTGACTGGGAAGGTTTTGATGTAAAAGAGGAATATTTAAAAGAGATGAATAGAATATCGTCTACTTACTCTGTACCAATGACACACTTCTTTAATCCATATATATACATATATCTTTCTAAAACTAGAGCTGCATATTTAACAGATTGGGTTAAAAGTAGAGAAGGAGAGAGCATTGGGTTACACTTGCATATGTACAACAAGTTGATAGAGGCTAGTGGTGTTACTGTAAATAATGATCCTGCTTGGGGGAGTCCT
>DAINAD010000066.1:1952-2872 GCA_036733605.1 Patescibacteria group bacterium
GTATGAAAAGAATGGTTTAGAACAACCCACTATGTATAGAGCAGGTGGTTGGTATATTGATGAAGAGAATATCTTAGTATTAAAGAACTTAGGATTTAGAATTGAATCCTCTGGTAGAACATATTACATACACGGTAGTAACCAATTAGTTGGTCATTGGAATCTAAAAGATACTACTCAACCATATCAGATGAATGATAAAGATCAAAATATTACTAACAAACCAAATATTAACATATGGCAGTATCCAAATAATGGGGGAGACTCATGGGCATATACCTCAGAGAAATTAATCTCTAAATTTAAGAGTAATTACAATGGAGGTATTGCTAAAAAGGATACAGTAGTTACCTTCCTCTCCCATCCTCACTGGTTTGATAAAGAGGGACCAAATATTCAAGGTGCTCTAAAGTATGTATCTCAGTACTCATATGACACTGATAATGGTCCTGTAATTTTCCTTACACTTGATAAAGTACACCAATATACTGTAAAACTTAAGTAATGGAATTTGAAAATTGGATAACGGGGGTTAGTGATAACCTTCCTAATTTTACAGTAAGAATATTCTTACTCTCTTTCTTTTTAGTATGGCTATCAGTATCCATCTTACTATTCTTAATACCAATTAAAAAGAGAAAGAAGAAGAAAAGAAAACTTACCTTTAGATATTTAATAGGTGGTATTGTACCCTTACTCTTAGGTAGCTCCATATATCTCCTCTATGACCCTTTTCTTAAAAACATCTTTGGAAACAACCTAATATACCTTCTAATACCCATAGGTATATCTTCTCTAATATGTTTTACAAAGCATATATTAATAGTAATTAAGAAGAGGAAGGTATTAAAAATTCTAACACTAACAGAAATAGGATTAATCTTTTTACTTACACTCTCCCTTTCGATTGTATCCCTTTT
>DAINAD010000067.1:0-2843 GCA_036733605.1 Patescibacteria group bacterium
CCTGTGACCTCCACAATGTCAATGTGATGCTCTAACCAGCTGAGCTAATCGCCCTTAAAAAAGTATTATATATCTTTCTATTCAGTTACAAAAGTACTAAGAGTTTCTTCAAGTGAGAAGACATGGGAACCAGTAGCAATCTTTTTAATTTCATCTACTCCTTCTTTTACTACAGTAATCTTATCTGTAATTTCTAATGCATCATATTCATACAATTCTTCAAGTATGAGTGAACCATTTTCTTTCACTAATGACATTTCATTCTCTGTTAATTCTCTCCCATCCATGTGTGCTAAATTCAAAATCAAGTCTATTCTTTGATGTGCACCATGTATTTTGTAATACCTTGCTTCATATTCTTGAAACTTTGTAATTTCTAATTCTCTATTCATTTATCTCTTACTAATTACTTTATCTATTAAGCCATACTCTTTGGCTTCTAAGGCAGTAAAGTATTTATCTCGATCTGCATCTTTCTCTATCTGTTTTACTGGCTTACCAGTCTGTTTAGAAAGCATTTTGTATAACTGTTCTCTCGTTTTTAATATCTCTGCAGCCTCTATAGCTATATCACTAGCTTGACCCTCTACTCCACCTAGTGGTTGATGCATATGTATTTTACTATTAGGAAGTGCAAACCTTTTTCCTTTAGCACCGTGTGTAAGTAGGAATGAACCCATAGATGCTGCTAATCCCACTGCTATGGTAGATACATCACATTTAATGTAATTCATAGTATCTAATATTGCCATACCAGCATTAATTACTCCCCCTGGGGAGTTGATAAACATTTGAATATCTTCATCAGGATTTTCTTTTTCTAAAAAGAGTAATTGAGCTATTACAGTATTAGCCATATTTGTTTCGATAACGTCACCAACAAATATTATCCTATCTTTAAGTAATCTAGAGTATATATCATATGCTCTATCCCCTTCTCTATCTTTTTCAATAACGGTAGGAATTAGAAATGACATATTTAAACAGTAATATCTTAATTATGACTATCTAAAGAATCTTTACCAAGTACTTCTTCTATGAATACTCTAAATGCTTTTTCTTTTCTCTCTACTCCTCTTACGTACTCTTTCCACTCATCATTACTAAATATGGAAGGATCTGCATCTGGTTGATTCTTTTTAACAACCTCTATCTTTTTATTTAACTCTTCATCTGTAACTTTTACATCCTTAGTATCAGCGTAAAGGTTTAGGAATACATCTGCTTGTATAGCTTCCTTCGCATCTAGTAACCATAGCTCTCTCATTTTTTCTATAGTGATATTATTTGCTTTCAAAAAGTCCTCTATCTTTATACTCTTGCTCTTCATATCTTCATTAAAGTATCTTTCTCTCTCTCTTGCTTCAAAATCTATAGCTGGTTGAGGTAAATCTATTTTAGAAAGCTCTATAGCTATCTTTAATGCTTGATCTTGTAATTGGTGTAATTGAGTATGTTCTTTTTGAATCTGTAATGATTCTTTTATTTTTTCTTTTAACTTCTCTACAGTATCAATTTTTTCATCTCCTAGAAGTTTACCAATCTCTGTTGCCCATTTATCATTAATCTCTTTCTCTTTGGTCTTTTGACTACCCTTTAAATCCTCTATTACAGCATCTATCTCTTTCTCTTCTACATTTACTTTCTCTTTCTTAACCTTAACCTTTTTCATATCACCTAACTTAAACTTAGGCATACTAGTGACTGTTAACATGAAGGTAATATCTATATCTTCTAATATCTTTGGTATCTCTTTATACTCAGGAGGAGCTATTGGTACAATCTTTTCTTTAGAGATTGCAGTATTGATATACATAGGGGCAAGCTTTTCAAATGTTTCAAACTTAACCATCTCTCTTACCTGATCACTTACCATATTAGTAGGTACTTTACCTTTTCTAAATCCCTTTATATCTAAATCCTTAGAGTAATCTTTTAGTAAAAGATCATATGACTGTTTAAAGCTTTTATATGGGATTGTGATACTAAATTCTGTTGTAAAGTCATTAATATCTTTTTTTGTATACATATCGTCCATGAGAAATGTTTATGAAATTTAAGAAGTATTGTATTTTAAGTGTTTTTGTACAATTTGTCTAGCTTACCTACTATTACTAACCTTTGGTTTGCTGTCCAAAGAGGAGTACATGTTATTAAGGTAATTCTGTAATCAGAGTAATCTTGGAGTATGGAGGTATCATTCTTTTCTACAACTATTGTATCTGTAACTATGTATGTAAAACGGTTGTTATTTTGTACTACCTCTATACTATCCCCTACTTTTACTTTATCTAAATTAAAGAAGGTATCCCTATTGGGGGGTAGCTTTGCATATCTATGTCCTATTACTACAACATTACCTTTTTGACCAGGTAGAGAGGATGTAGGGAAGTGCCAAAATCCTTTATTCATTGTATTAGAATCTACTCCCTCATATATACTGCCTTCTACCTCTATTGAGTTTACTATTACTTTGGTATTTAAGTTCTCTAAGATTGTTTCCTCTATTACAAAATCTTTACCAATACTTTCTTCAATGGTAATGTTATTATCATTTTCAATATTAACACCCAATACCTTATCTCTTGTAGGTACTAATTGTGTAAGTATTTGGAATGTAATTTCTTGAGCACTTCTTTGTATATCAAATCTTCTTATAGGTCCGATTAGGGTATTGTAATTAGGATATATGATGTAGTAGAAGACAGGGATAAAGATTACTGCTATTAATATTACTGTTACTATGCTTTTTATGAATGCTCTCATACGTGTATTGTACCAATATTTGATATATCTTGCACTATACTGAATTTTGTTTTATGCTATGGTATACTAAGTATATA
>DAINAD010000068.1:0-2823 GCA_036733605.1 Patescibacteria group bacterium
TTCCTTTCTGCAATGTCATTCCAAGAGCAAGTAAGAGTTTTGACAAATAGTGCAATATTAGGTAAAACAGACTTCTTAAGAGGTATGAAAGAAAATGTAATAATTGGAAGAAGAATACCATCTGGAGAGAGTGCCGCTATTAAGAACTTAAATGATCTAGAAGAGATTAAATTTTAATTGATTTTGTTGTATAATACGAACCATGCCAACGATAAACCAGTTAGTAAGAAAACCTAGAGTAGCAAAGAAAGAGAAAGTAAAACATATTGCTTTAGCTACAAATTTTAATCCCTTGAGAAATAGGTATAAAAAAGCTAACAACCCATTTAAAAGGGCTGTATGTTTACAGGTTAAAACAATGACACCTAAAAAACCTAACTCAGCTCTACGTAAGGTAGCAAGAGTAAGACTATCCAACGGTATGGAGGTAACAGCATATATACCAGGAGAGGGTCATAACCTTCAAGAGCACTCAGTAGTAATGGTTAAGGCAGGTAGAAAGAGAGACTTACCTGGTGTTAAATATATAGTAGTAAGAGGTAAGTATGATACAGCAGGAGTAAAGGGTAGAATGAAGGCTAGATCTAAATACGGTGCTAAGAGACCAGAAAAAGAATAATATTTTAATATACATTAATGAGAGGTAAGAGATCTAAAAAAAGAGTAATAGCAAAAGATAGGAAATATAATGATGAAGTTATAGGTAGACTTATCAATAAAGTAATGCAAGGTGGAAGAAAAGTAATAGCAGAAGAATTAGTTTACTCTGCAATTGAGTTAGGTGCTCAAAAGAGTAAAACACCAGCTATTGAGTTTGTACATACCAGTATTGATAATGTAAGACCAGCATTAGAGATTAAATCAAGAAGAGTAGGAGGAGCTAACTATTCAGTACCAACACCTGTTAGTCCAAGAAGACAGGAAACATTAGCAGTAAGATGGTTAGTAGATGTTGCTAGATCTAAAACAGGTAAATCTTTTGATAAGCTATTAGAAACAGAGTTAGTAAATGCATTCAATGGAGAGGGAGACGCTATTAAGAAAAAGAATGATGTAGAGAGAATGGCAGAGGCTAATAAAGCATTTGCACATTTCAAATGGTAATCTACATTTAAAAGAGGTTTAGAAAGGAAGGGTAACCTTCCTTTTTTTTATTTAGTACTCTCTATTCTAACCCAGGTCTTAGTGAAATCTTTTTTAATAATTACCCTATCCCAATATATCCTTACCCATGTTAATAATCTAATTGGAAATAGAGCAAGAGACCATAGGAGCTCTTTAAGATTTTTAGGGTATCTTAAAACAAAGAAAGCATAGGGTAACTCTATTAGCAAACTCCTACTCTGTTTATCCTTTTTAAATACACCATACTTTTTTAATTGAATAAACCCACCAATAGATCTTACCTTCTGTTTGTAATAATCGGTAATAGTAGTTGGGTATTTAACATAGCATTTTGCACTAGGAGCATACCCTATCTGTTTATCCATATTCCTAATAGAGTAGGAGATATATGCATCATCTGAGAGTACATCATCTGGGATTTCAATATTAATTTTTCTAATAGCCATAATATATCCACTCATAGGGAAGAAATTCTTACCACTTTTGTAATATCCCTTACCGTATACCTTCTCTAACTGTTTACTTCTCCTGTGATGTCCTGAATCGGAAAGTAAATGTCCCCAATATCCCATCATACTATCTCTCCTATCATTTGATATTGGCCTACCACTTACACCATATATATCTTTCTGCTCAAATGGTTCTAAGAGATATTTAATAGCGTCTTTCTCAAAATATGTATCACCGTCTGTAAATATTAAAATATCTCCCTTAGCTTTCTTTAAGGCTAATTTTAAAGCATACGGTTTACCTTTCTGGGGATCTTGTATCTGAATATATTCACTATTAGATAGAGAAAGAGTATTTGCTTCCCTTAATCCTTCATCTAAGGTCTCTTTATCTGGGGATAGTTGTAAGATTTCAAAGCTACCTTCTAATCCAGAATACTTCCTATCTGCAATACATCTAATACATTTAGCAATGGTATTAGGTTCTTTCCAAGATGTAATAATAATGGATATCATTGTAGATTATCATACAAAAAAGTATAAAAAGGAATATGATTTACTCTGTAGCTGATTCTTCTGTACCCTCTGCTCCCTCTTCACCCTCTACAACTTCCTCTTCTCCTTCAGCTACTACTGGTTCTACTTCCTCAATCTTTTGGGCTTCGGTTATGGTAACAATAGCTGCACTAGCTTGGTCATCATTTATTAATGTCATACCCTCTGGTAATTTAATGTCATTAACATTAATAGATTGTCCTGGGTGTGTTAGGTTAGAAATATCAATTTCAATATCAGGTTGTAATTTTGCTAATTGACATTTAACATCAATACTATCTAATACATTAATCAATACTCCTAAGTTATTCTTAACTGCTGGAGATATACCTACTAATCTAAATGGAATAGTGAATACCATAGCGACTTTTTCATCAATTTCAAACAAAGAAACATGATTAATTTCCTCTGTAACTGGATTTATACTAAATTCTTTAACTAAGGATTTAAAGGTATCTTTATCAAATTCTGTATCTAGGATTGAAGTAGATGTAGTATTTCTGTATAACCAATCTGCATCAGAAGAACTCATTGAAACATTCTTAGAGTCTCCTTTTGAGTTATATACTACTGCTGGAGTAAGTCCTTCCTTTTTGAGGTTCTTAACTTTCTTACCAGTAATCTCTCTTTGTTGTAGTGTTAGTTTTTCCATAACGAGTGAAAGTATAGCAAAGATAAAGTGATTAATCAATAA
>DAINAD010000069.1:0-2811 GCA_036733605.1 Patescibacteria group bacterium
TATTTAGTAGGTATACCAATATTAGGATATGCTAATGCTGGTACTCCTATGGTAATTGCTCAGGAACAAAGTTTAGGAACTCTACAAGCAGATAGAAGTTTGGTAGGGAGTAGTAAGAATCTTTTTGGATTAATAATTAAGGGAGATTCTATGAATATGAGAGATTTAGAGGGTAAAAAATTAGAAGAGGGACACTACTTAGTAGTTCAAAGAGACTCTAATTTTGAAAATGGAGATGTAGTAGTCGCTATTGTAGATGGATGTGCTACTGTTAAAAATATTAGAAAAGAAAAAGATGTTGTAATTTTGTATCCTCAATCAACTAATCCAATACATAAACCAATATATTTGGATGTAAATAGTGATTCAATGATAAATGGGAAGGTAATTAAGGTATTAGAGAACCCTAATATCTAATCTGTACATCTTTTACATACTTAGATATAACTTTTTTAAACTTCTCTAGTTCTTTTGTAGTGAAGGAGTTTTGATTGTTTAAATTAGGATCTATGGTCTTACCCGATCTAAAGTTTTGTATGTAATATCTCTTACTTCCTTCTATTAATTCTCCTATACCTTTAACAGACTCAATAGTGTGTATACCCTTTACATATGTAGTTCTAAACTCATAATCCTTAGCATACTCTTTTAAAAGGTAAATACTTTTCTCAATCTCTTTGTAATCAATATTTTTCTCTAACTTTTGTATATACAACTCTTTTTCATATTTAATATCCATAGCCCAGTAATCCACTATACCTAAATCTAAAATAATTTTTACAATCTTAGAATTAGTACCATTGGTATCTAATTTAAGTAGATATCCTAATTGCTTAATCTTTTGCATAAAAGGTATTAAATCTTTTTGAATAGTGGGTTCACCACCAGTAATAACTACAGCATCAAGTAGATCGACTCTTTGTTTAAGATACTCTAATATATACTCCTCTTTTAGAATAGAAGAGGGAATACACGGCTGTGTTACTAACTCTGGATTATGACAGTATGCACACCTTAAGTTACATCCATATGTAAATATCAATGCTGCAACCTTACCTGGATAGTCCAGAAGAGTAGATTTTTGAAACCCAGTTATTATCATCTAAGAGTGAAAGGTAACCCTATCACCAAACTCAGATTGTTTTCCTGGATTCCACTGATTAACAGGTCTAATATATCCTACTACTCTTGAGTAGATCTCACACCTTTGCCTTAGGACTGGTTTCTCTTTTTTTGTCATTATATGGACAGTAAAATATTAAATAATTTCTTTAAATGGCATACCATCTATGTATCCAGACTCTGCATCACACTTAGGACAGTATGCATGCTCACCCGCTATATATCCATGCTTAGGACATATACTAAAGGTAGGAGTAATTGAAAAGTAGGGTAATTTGTAATTTTCTGCTATCTTTTTTACAAAATGCTTAACACTCTCTGTAGAGGGCATTCTCTCTCCTAAAAATACATGTAGAACTGTACCACCTGTATACATACATTGAAAATCATCCTGTAAATCTAATGCCTCAAATATATCATCTGTAAAATTAACAGGTAACTGAGAGGAGTTAGTGTAGTAGGGGGCATTACCTCTCTTTAAACCAACATCAGAGGCTGCGATAATCTTTTCCCCATACTTCTTCTTATCTGCTTTAGCAAACCTATACGTAGTACTCTCTCCAGGTGTTGCTTCTAAATTGAATAGCTGGTTTGTTTCCTGTTGATATGCGATAAGTTTTTCCCTCATATGATCCATAACCTTTAGACCAAATTCCCGGCCCTTTTTAGAAGTAAGATCTTTACCCTCTCCTAAGAAATTAATCATAGCTTCATTAAGACCTAATATACCAATGGTATTAAAATGGTTTTTAAAGTACTCTCCAAATCTCTCTTTAACGTCTGTAAGGTAGAATTTAGAGTAGGGGTATAGACCTCTATCCATATATTTCTCTATTAAACCTCTCTTGATAACTAGGCTCTCCTTAGCAATATCCATTAATTTATCAACCCTTTTTAAAAAGTCTTTCTTATCCTTTGCTAAATATCCAATCCTAGGCATATTAATAGTGACTACACCAATACTACCTGTTAGAGGATTAGCTCCAAAAAGACCACCACCTCTCTTTCTAAGCTCCCTATTATCCAACCTTAATCTACAACACATAGATCTAGCATCATCAGGACTCATATCAGAGTTAATAAAGTTGGAGAAGTAAGGTATACCATACTTAGAAGTCATTTCCCAAAGAAACTCATACTTCGGGTTATCCCAATCAAAATCCTTAGTTAAATTGTATGTAGGAATAGGGTAGGAGAATAGTCTACCCTGAGCATCACCCTCCATCATTACTTCACAAAATGCTTTGTTTAACATATCCATCTCTTTTTGGAAATCACCATATTTCTCTTTCTGAGGCTTACCACCAATGATAATATTCTCTTTAGCTAACATACCATGAGGAACTAAATCCATGGTGATATTAGTAAAAGGTGTTTGACATCCTACCCTTGTAGGAACATTCATATTAAACATAAATTCTTGAATCTTTTGCTTAACCTCTCCATACGTTAATTTGTCATACGCTATAAAAGGGGCAAGTAGGGTATCAAAACTAGAGAAAGCCTGAGCCCCTGCAGCCTCATGCTGAAGAGTATAGAGGTAATTAACACATTGACCCAATGCTACACCAAAATGCTTAGCAGGAGCAGATGAGATCTTTCCAGGTACACCTGTAAAGCCCTTTAGAAGTAAATCCTTTAAATCCCATCCACAACAGTATGTAGCTAACATACCTAAATCATGAATAT
>DAINAD010000070.1:0-2787 GCA_036733605.1 Patescibacteria group bacterium
TTAGTTTTTCCATAACGAGTGAAAGTATAGCAAAGATAAAGTGATTAATCAATAATAAAAAGTAGTTTTAAACGCATTTGTAAACTTTAGAAGTCTATAGAATTTAGAGCATCTAAGTCTTCCATTTTTTTATCCTCTTCTGTTTTTTCGGGTACATATGCAGCAGCATTTGCTCTTGCAATTTCAGCTTCTCTCTCTATTAATTCCTTTCTTTTTTGTACTTCTTCTCTCGCAATCTGAATTGCCTCTTTTACATCTTCAGGTTTTGCTCTCTCTAAAGTGCCATACTCTCCATTTTGTTCATCTAGGGTGAACTTAAAATCATACTCGTTTACATTATTTCCTAATAGCAAACTCTCTTTTGAAGAATTGTCTCCATGCTTATAATACTGTGGAAAATTACCAATAGCCTCCAAATATTGCCCTTGAAAAGGAGCTTCAAATTTCTCAGTTGTTTTTAAGACTCGTAATCCATGCTCTGTTGCTATCAACCTTTTATATATTTTCCTCTCTCCGTTTTCTTCTAAAAGGGGAATAGGAAATATTGCATAGGTTTCATTAACGCGAGTTTTTCCAGTATCCCCATCATTTATTACACGATATCTCTTAATATATATATTATCCCCGGCCTGAGAGAACTCATTATCTAACTTCTGAAGAACCTCTTTTGATTTTGCTCTCACCTGCTCTTCTGTGGTTTTCTGAGGATCATATGAAGATTGTGGTGTGCCAAAAGGTTTGTTTTCGGTTAAATCCATAATTAAAAGATTTAAAATTATTTAATTCATTATATTGATATTGAAAATTTATTACAACTTATTGACACATTTTAAATTTACCCATATACTCTTAGCAGATAACCTTAAAGAGTGCTAATATGCAAACTATAACAGAAAGACAAAGAGAGATATTAATGGCAATCATTAGGGAATTTATGAGTAATGCTGATGAAGTAGGATCTTTAGCTCTTTTAGAAAAATATAAATTAGGAATTAGCTCAGCTACTGTAAGAAATGAAATGGCTAAGTTAATGGAATTAGGATTACTAGAAAAAAGTCACATCTCATCTGGTAGATATCCTACAGATCAAGCATTAAGAATGTATGTAAGTAATATATTAGGTAGTAGCTCTTTAAATCCATTAATAACGGTAGAGATTAGACAAGGGATATTTAGAGATAGGTTTTCTAAAGAGTCTGTTGTAAATGCAATATTAAGGATAGTGTCTGAAGAAACAGAATCAGTTGCCTTTCTTGTAATTGATAATATTGCAAGATATTGGGGAGTATCTCAACTCTTTAAATATGAAGAACTAAGAGAGTGGGAGAAATTACAAAGAGTAATAAACATATTAGAAGACAGTGATTTTTTAAATAATATGATGAGGAAGTATAGTGGTTCAGGAGTATCCCTAGTTATTGGTGAGGAATCAGGTATAAAAGGATTAGGAGAGTGTTCAATGGTATTTACAACATTACCATTCTGGGATTCTACTAATGCACATATTGGAATCTTAGGTTCTAAAAGAATGGATTACGCTAGGAGTATTCCAGCACTAAGAGAAGTACAATCCTCAATGAAAAACGCTATGAGAGGTTGGAGTTAAAATATATATCAATACTGTATGGAAAATATTAAAAACACAAAAAGTGTAACAGAGAAAAAGACCGAAACTAAAGAAATAGAGCAGTTAAGAAATAGTATAGAGGAGTTAGCTCTAAATATAGATAAGGTAGAGGATGAGAAGTTAGAAATAGTTAATCAATTAAAAAGAGCATTAGCTGATTATCATAATTTAGAGGCTAATACTCAAAAAAGGCTAACTCTCCTATACATGCAATCAAGAAAATCTCTAGCAGAGAAGTTAATACCAATAGTTGATGATTTAACTATGGCTGTAAAAAGTAGAGAGGATATTAAATTTGATGAACAAACTAAATCTTGGGCTAATGGTGTTGTAGAGATATTGAGTAACTTAGAAAAGAGTTTAGAAGAGATTGGTCTAAGAAAATTTGTACCTGAAAAGAATAGTAAATTTGATCCCTCAAACCATGAAGCATTGAGTGTGATAGAGGGAGAGATACCAGGAGTAATATACGATGTAATACAGCCTGGGTATATATTAGATGATACCGTTATACGACCATCAAGGGTTGTAGTAACTAAAAGTAAATAATTTTTTAACAATATTAAAATGAGTAAAATAATAGGAATAGACTTAGGAACAACCAACAGTGCTATGGCATATATGTCTGGTGGTAAACCTAATATCATTGCAAACTCACAAGGTGGAAGATTAACTCCATCTGTAGTTGCAACTGATGAAAAAGGAGAGACCTTAGTAGGTGCTCCTGCTAAAAATCAGGCGGTAACAAATCCTGAAGGAACAATATACTCTGTTAAGAGATTAATAGGTAGACCTTGGGATGATCCAGAAGTTCAAAAGGATAGAGACCTACTCCCATTTGAAATGAGAAAATCTAAAAGTGATGGAGTAGAAGTAAAGATGGGTGATAACTGGTATACACCTCAGGAGATATCAGCAAAGATATTAGCAAAGATGAAGAAAGATGCTGAGGAATTTTTAGGAGAGAAAGTTACAGATGCAGTAATTACAGTACCAGCATATTTTGATGACTCACAAAGACAGGCTACTAAGGATGCAGGTAAAATAGCGGGGTTAAATGTCCAAAGAATTGTAAATGAGCCAACAGCAGCTGCATTAGCATATGGTTTAGATAATCATAAGGATGAAAAAATCGCTATCTTTGATTTAGGTGGTGGTAC
>DAINAD010000071.1:0-2749 GCA_036733605.1 Patescibacteria group bacterium
TAGAGATATTATCATCTGTAATGGTAATTACATTATCCGTATTATCTAAAAATCTCGGTTGGTCTACTGGAACTTCTTGCTCTTGAGGAGTATCTTTCTGAGCATTCTCTAATATTGTTTTTGCATTTCTTTCATCTAAGATATCATCACCTGGAGTCTCTTGAAATATCTCTACTTTCTTTACGGGTATCTTTGCTCCTCCTATAACTTTGATATCTTCCTCTTCTGCTTGTGCTACGGTAGGTTTAGATCTTTGATCCTTAAGAGCTTTGTTTAACCATACCCTTTGTGTAGGTTTATTAATTGCTGAGAAGTAGTTAACTATGAATTTATCAGCTGGTTGATCATTAATTGGTACTAGAGCAAAGAATGCTCCTAAACCAGCGAATATTGCAAATATTGGAATACCAATAACTCCGGGTATTTGACCTTTTGTAGTGTAGTAGAGGAATATTCCTCCTATACTTACACCAATAGCGAGGTATGTAAACTCTCTAAGAGTAAACTTAGTAAAGAGTTTAAATTCTACATCTAATACATTTTGTGGTATAGCGTGTTGCCTCATTTATAGATAGTTTAGCAGAATTAATAGCAATAGTGGAGAGAATATACTTTTATGAGCCATTTAAATGAATTAATTGAGCATCCTTAAGTAATGATTTAGGTAGTGAATTATAATCTATTACTGTAATAAAGGTTTGTTGTCTGTCTAAGAACTTTCTTTCAAATATTTTTTCTGTATTTAATATATCTAATTCAGATGCTATATCATCTAGAAGAAGTATTGGATATTTAGAAGTTTTCTCAAATACGATCTCTTGTGTCTGAAATATTAGTTTACCAATGGCTAATCTTTTTTCACCTCTTGAACCAAACTTTCTAATATCTTTATCTCTAAATATATCCCAATCATCTCTATGTGGTCCTATATTTGTATATCCTGTTGCTATATCTCTCTTCTTACTGTTTTCTAAATGCTGCTCTATACATTCTGATAGGTATTCAATATTACTTAGTTTTCTTCTATCAAACTGTACTTCAGTTTTATACTGTACTTCATATTCATTTTGTGAAAGCTCTTTAGTAAGTAATATCCTATTTTGTAATATGTATGCAGAGGTAAGAGAGAAGTGTTGAGTCCAAAAATTTAATTGAGGGTCATTAATAGCTATGACTCCTTTTTCATAGAAGAGTTTAGAGAGTTTTTTAAGGTATGCATTTCTTTGTCTAAGAATCTTTTTAAAATCTTTTAAAAGGGTTTCATATTCATAGTCATATTTTAGAATAGTGGAATCTAAGAAGTTCCTTCTTTCAGATGGAGAGATCATTAGTAATTCTATTTTCTCTGGATTGAAGATATTGGAGGACCTTTTTTCAAAGAATGTAGAAGGTTTTACATTCTTACTCTCTATTTTAAATATCCTTTTATTAATATCCTTGAAGTAAGCATATGATTTCCCTTCCTCTATACTCTCTATTCTTGTATGGGCGTTTCCATTCTGATCTACATTTATATATTCATTTGTAGAAGCCCATGGGGAGGTACCTGTATTTATTAAGTATATTGCTTCTAATACAGAGCTTTTACCCTGTGCATTATGTCCATAGAAGATTACAATGTTTTTATCAAATTCAAAGATTTTGTCTTTAAACTTTCTAAAATTTGTTAATACTAATTTTTCAATCATTACGTTTTTAAAATACTTAAGAAAGCCTCTTGAGGGATATTTACACTCCCTATCATCTTTAATCTCTTTTTACCTTTCTTCTGTTTCTCTAAAAGTTTTAGACGTCTAGTATAGTCACCTCCGTAGAGTTTGGCTGTTACATCCTTTCTAAATGCTTTTACATCCTCTCTTGCTATTATCTTAGCTCCTATGGAGGCTTGGAGTGGGATAGGGAACTGTTGTCTTGGTATTTCCTCTTTCATTACTTCCAAAAGTTTAGCTCCTTTTCCTCTAGCTAATTCTTTTGTTTCTAAAAAGCTTAAAGCAGGAATCTCTTCGTGATTAACAAGTACAGATACTTTCACTAAATCTACAGGGAAGAAATCTATTAATTCATACTCCATAGAGGCATATCCACTTGATTTGTTTTTAAGTAAATCAAAAAAATTAGAGACAAGAGACGCTAATGGCATATCATACTCTAGTACAATGTATTGATCTTTAAGTTGTATATCACCAGAGGTATTAGAAAGATATTGAGTATTTACATATACACCTCTTTTGTATTGGCAAAGGTCCATTAAAGCTCCCATATATCTGTCTGGTGTCATTACCTTTAATCTTACCCAAGGTTCTAATATCTCAGATATTACAGATGGGTCAGGTAATTCCTGAGGTGTTTGTATCTCTAATTTAGTACCATCTATTTTAGTAATCTTATACTCTACTGTAGGTGCAGTAATTATTAAATCTACATCATATTCTCTTTCTAATCTTTCTTGTACTATTTCCATATGTAGTAACCCCAAAAATCCACATCTAAATCCTGAGCCTAGTAGGTTAGATCTTTGGTCTGAGAATGTTAATGCTCCATCATTCATACTTAATTTGTTTAACCCTATCTTAAGAGGTTCATATTGGTCTGTAGTTACTGGAAAGAATGTAGCGAATACATTTGGTTTAGGTATTTTATATCCTTCTAAAGGTAGATTCTCCTTACTATCTGAGATTGTATCTCCTACAGTAAACATACTAATATCTTTAAACCCAGTAGCTATATATCCTACCTCTCCACAATTTAA
>DAINAD010000072.1:0-2294 GCA_036733605.1 Patescibacteria group bacterium
GAATCATTAATAGAAATAATAGGTTAGCAAGATTAATAGAGATAGGTGCACCTGACGTAATACTTAGAAATGAGAAAAGAATGCTTCAAGAGTCTGTAGATGCCGTTATCGATAACTCTCACAGACCATCTAAACCAATGATGAATAGTAAGAGATTACCATATCAGTCATTAACAGATGATTTAAGAGGTAAGAAGGGTATCTTTAGAAAGAATCTTTTAGGTAAAAGAGTCGATTACTCAGGTAGAGCAGTAATTGTTGGAGACCCAAGTTTGAGATTAGATCAATGTGGTTTACCAAAATCAGTAGCTTTAGAAATGTTCAAACCTTTTGTTACTCACCAACTCTTAGATCAAGAGTTAGCTCCTAATGTAAGGATTGCTAAGGATATGATAGAGGAAGAGGAAGATATAATATGGGATATATTAGAGAAGGTAATTGATGGAAAACCAGTATTACTAAATCGTGCTCCTACATTACATAAATATAGTATTCAAGGTTTCTACCCTAGATTAATCGAAGGAGAAGCAATTAGATTACATCCATTAGTATGTAAAGCATTTAATGCTGACTTCGATGGAGACCAGATGTCTGTACATGTACTTTTAACAGAAGAGGCATTAGAAGAGGCCAAAAGAGATATAATGGCTTCTAAAAATATTGTAAATATCTCTAATGGTCAGGTATTAGCTACTCCTGCAAAGGATATGTTAATAGGTTTCTATCTAATGACAGATATGAATGAATCTGAGAAACCAAGGATATTTGGTTCTGTAGATTTAGCAATAAAAGCATATGAGAGAGAGATAATAAATATAAATGAGAAGATTGTTGTAAAGGTTGGTGAAGAAGTAATAAGTACTTGTGCTGGTAGATGTATATTTAACGAAATACTCCCATTAGAATATCCATTTGTAAATGAGAGAGTAAGTGGAGGTAAAATCTCTGATATTGTTGAAGATATTAAAGATAAATATCCATTAGAGGTAGTAGTAGAGTTACTTGATGACCTTAAGACAATAGGTTTCAACTATGCTACTGATCTAGGATTCTCATTTGCAATAGAGGACTGTAAAGTAGATTTTGATGTAAAGAATCAGATTAAAGAGATGGAAGATAAAGATATCCAATTACAAGAGAACTACCTACAAGGTTTAATCACTGAAAAAGAGAAAATAAATATATCTACAGAAATGTGGAATGATTTCTCATCTGATTTAGCTGATGAAGCATGGAAGACATTGGATAAGAATAACCCTGTATATGAAATGGTAGAATCCAAGGCTAATGGTGGTAAGATTCAAGCAAGACAGGTACTTACTATTAAGGGTGTTGTTAGAGACTCAAGAGGTAACTGGGTACCACTTCCAATTAAGGGTAACTATAGAGATGGACTTAGTGCTTTTGAGTACTTTGTTGCAGCTAATGGTGGAAGAAAAGGTATTGCGGATAGATCTCTTAGAACTTCTTCTTCAGGATATCTAACTAGAAAGCTAGTAGATGTAGCACATGATGTAATCATTAGATTAGATGATTGTGGATATGATGGAGACGGTATCACTATTAAAAAGAGTGATGACAGAAGAATGGATTTTGGTAAGAGATTGTTTGGAAGAGTTGTAGCTAAAGATGTAGTAGATAGTAAGGGTAATGTAATAGTAGCTAAGAATGAATATATAACTAGAGAGGTATCAGAAAAAATAGAGAGTGATGGTATAGAAGAGGTCGCAGTTAGAACACCAATTGCTTGTGGTGCACCTTTAGGTATGTGTAGGAAGTGTTACGGACTCAACCTAGAGAATGGACAAGAGGTAGAAATGGGTAAAGCAGTAGGAGTAATAGCAGCTCAATCAATTGGAGAGCCTGGTACTCAGATGACTATGCAGACATTCCATAAGGGAGGTGTTCAAACTACAGATATCACTCAAGGTTTACCAAGAGTAGAAGAGCTTTTTGAGGCAAGAAGTCCTAAAGCAGAAGCAAGTATCTCTACTGTAAAAGGTAAGATACATATAGATAGAGCAGAAGATGACTCTGCCACTATTACAATTGTAGGTACAAGAGAGGTAACTAAGGATGTAGTAATCTCTGATGCTAAAAGTGTATTAGTTACAGATGGTGCAAAGGTAAAGAATGGTCAAGTACTTTATATCGATTCAGAAGAAATGGAGAAACAATCTCCATACGAAGGAACTGTAAAGATAGAGGGAGGAGTTCTTACAATCTCTGGTACGATAAAAGCTGAAGAGAGTGTTTCTGTATTACCTAAGGTACAGATATTAGTAAATGATGGA
>DAINAD010000072.1:2304-2678 GCA_036733605.1 Patescibacteria group bacterium
GGGCTCTATCGATCCTAAGAAATTAGCAGAGACAGTAAGTATACAAGTAGCCCAAAAGTATGTCTTAGATGAAGTTCAAAGAGTATTTAATGAGCAAGCAGTCCCTATCGGAGATATCCATGTAGAGGTTGTAATTAGACAGATGGCTAGACTTGGAAGAGTATTAGATTCTGGAGATTCAGAATACCTAGTAGGTTCAATGGTAAATAGATTTGTATCCGATACTAAGAATAATATTCTTTTAAGAGATGGAAAGAGGAAAGCATTAATAGCTCCTAAGTTACTTGGAATTAAAGCATCAGCTTTACATACAGAGAGTTTCCTTTCTGCAATGTCATTCCAAGAGCAAGTAAGAGTTTTGACAAATAGTGCAA
>DAINAD010000073.1:0-2671 GCA_036733605.1 Patescibacteria group bacterium
CGTGGAGAGATATTAACCTTTGGTAATTTTAACCAAGGTATATTTATTTTAGGTAGTTTAAAGGGTTTAGATTGTTGTAGGGGTTCCTGTTTTATATCGTTATTTTGATATACCTGTGTAGGTTGTTGAATAGGGCTCTGTTTTTTTGTTTCACTTTCACCCAATGGGGCAGGTGCTTTTAGTTCCATCTCTTACTTAAAGTTATCATTTATAAAGAGAGTTATCAATAAATATCAGTAGAGGGTCTGTCCCACATCTGTCCCCATTTCTTCTGCTACAAAGACCGTTATGACAGTATTTGG
Source organism: Patescibacteria group bacterium (assembly GCA_036733605.1). Classification (GTDB taxonomy): domain Bacteria; phylum Patescibacteriota; class Dojkabacteria; order SC72; family SC72; genus JAVEVH01. The sequence goes on from DAINAD010000073.1 coordinate 303, forward strand.
TACAACCTTTATGCGTTTTTTCGACCCAAAATACATACCTGTTTTTACCACCTTGTAGCTTCTAGCTAGGTACAAAGGTTGGATTTTTTGTTTTAAAACCTTCGGAATTTGTAAGAAGTTAGTAATCTGAAAGGGGACAGATGTGGGACAGACCTCAGAGTTACAATTTGGTATAATACCGGTATATAAATTAAATATCTATAAATACATGTTTGGTATAAATAATAATGGGAAAGAGAATGAGAAGAAGGATGTACATGAATTTAACATTTTTGATGTTAAATCCGTAGAAGAGTTTATAGATATGGTTACAATGGGTTTTAATAAAACTTTAGAGAGAGAAATAAGAGAACAGATAAGGAAGTTAAAAGTTGAGTATAGGAGAGATGATCAGAATGCAATAAATACGGGGCTTACAGCCAATATTGAAGAGAAAGCTAAAGAATGGATATGTCCAAGGATTCCTATGTGGGTTACCTCTGATCTTTTAACAGGATTGGGTATTATTGGTTATGTTATGACTGCAATGGGTTTTATCTTAGGTTTTATGAATCACTACTACCTTATACTTGTAATAGTTGGTCTCTTTCTTAATTGGTTTGGAGATAGTTTTGATGGTAGTTTAGCAAGGTATAGGAAGAGAACTAGACCTAACTTTGGCTACTATATAGATCATATTGTTGATAGTGTAGCTGTAATAATATTTAGTTTAGGATTGGGCCTTTCTGGTTATGTAAAAATAGAGATAGCTATGCTTTTTGGAATAATGTATTTGGTTTTAATGGCTCATGTAGAATTAGTTACATATGTTCAGAATGAATTTAAATACTCTTTTGGGTTATTCGGTCCTACAGAAATGAGAATAATTGGAGCAATATTTACTACAGTTTTGTTCTTCTTACCTGTTAAATACTACGACGTTCTTGGTCACTGGGTAACTCAGTACGATTTTGTAGTGTTTGGTGTAAGCGTAATTATGTTCCTAGTTATTTTAGTCAGTATCATTCAAAAAGGTACAGAGCTAGATAGGATAGATAGGAAGAAGTGGAAGAAGGAGATTTAAATATTTTTTAATCTTTACTCTCTAAAATTAGATATCTAAGTTTAGAAGATATCTAATGAGAAAAATTCTATTTTCTTTTCTTTTACTTTTTCTTTGTATTGATTGTATATATGCAGATTACTACTTTTCAGATGGGGATATTACATACAATATGTATTTTGATACGCTAGGATATGGTATTGGGGAGCTTCTAGAAAGTAGTAAGTGTCCTAATTGTGTTGAGTATGATACTTCTAAAGTTTCAGGTACTAGTAGTAGTTGGATACTTTCAAATATCCATATTTCTGATGTAACAGATGATGATTGGAGGTATGGATTAGTTAGGAATTGGAATGTGTATGATAGGGTATCTCTTCCTCCGTATTCTTCCCTAGATTTCATATATTGGTCAGAGAATAGGGCAGGGGAGAATGTAAATATTACTTCTTTAAAAGTATTACTTTCAAAAGAGGATATTAACAATGGGGATTTAAGAAAGGTTTTATATATAGATGGGGAGTATGAGAGTATTCCTGTTAAATATATAATTTACAACTATCCTAGAAACGGTATAGTAAAAACATATCCTGGTGTAGGAGTAGTTAATACCGCAGAAGGATTTAAAAATGGAATGATACTAGATAGGGTGTATGTTAAGCCGGCTTTACAATTTTTAAAATGGGAAGCAGAAAGAGATGAAGATTTGGTTCTATTAAGGGTATATGTAAAAAATATCTCAGATTTAAATTTAGAGGATATACTGTTTAGTCATAATGAGTATTCGTTGTTAAGAGATTTCGCTCCTAACGAGGAGTATATATATGAGTATGTACTAGAGGTAGGTCAAGATTTAAATCTGGGATATGCTGGTATATATGATCCAAATGAACATGAGGAGTGCAGTGTAAGGGGGGAGCATATGGAATCTAACTATGTAGGAGAGTCTGTAATAGTTGCAGGTGTAAGAGAGAAGGGTGGTAAGTATCTTTCATATATTGGCTCAAGGGTTAAGCCGTACAAGGAGAGTTTCTGTGTTAAACGAATCCCATATACTTTGTATAGTGGGGAGATACTGTTAGAAGAGAGTGTTGTAGAGGAAAGTCCTTCCTTGCAAGAGGATGAGGGAGAGGTATTGGGTATTAAAAAATTACCACAAACTAGTAGCAATATGTTTCCATTCCTTGTTGTATTACCTTTACTTTGGTACTATCTATTAAGGAGATTTATAAAATGAAAATAAAGTTTACAATTCCTAAATATGTACAGAAAGTGGCAAGAATACTCTCTAAAGAGGGGTATGATGTATATCTTGTTGGAGGAGCTATTA
>DAINAD010000074.1:0-2634 GCA_036733605.1 Patescibacteria group bacterium
CAGTACTTCCAGCAATTATCGTAGTAGATATAGTTTGTGTAGTTGTAGTAATGGCAGGTCTATTTTTAACTGTAGAGGTGTATGCACTTACAGAACCAGCACCATTATGGTATATGCTTGAATCGTATACATTAGATGCAGCTACTCCTGATACAACAGTAAGTGTCCATCCCGTTGTTCCTCCATTAAAAGTACCATTAGTTAATACCTCTACTGCTAATACAGGTGTAAAAGGTATTAAAAAAAGAAATAGTATTGTTAAAAATATTGTATTTGGTAGAAAGAGAATTCTTTTAATTGTTACTAGCATATGGATATTATAGAGGAAAGAGTATTTAAGGTGAAACTTTTAAAGTCTTATAGTTTTTTTTAATCCTCTACACCCATCTGTTGCTTGGCATATGCTGTTAGATTCTTTCTTTTAGCCCAAGTTCTTTCTGTTTCAGAAAGTAATTTTTTTCTTAATCTAAGATTTTTTGGAGTAACCTCTATTAATTCATCCTCATTAATGAAAGCAAGAGCGTATTCAATGGTAAGAGGAATAGTAGGTTTTAGATTTACTAACGTTAATTCACTCCTTAACATTCTTACATTAGTCTTATGCCTAGCTTTACATGGGTTTACAATTAGATCTTGTTCATGGTTATTTATTCCAATTATCATACCCTCATATACCTGTTCAGATGGTTCTACAAAAAGGTTTCCCCTATCTTGTATTGTAGTTAGAGAGAATCCTAATGTAGTACCCGTTTCCTGGGATATTATTACTCCCTTTCTAAAAAGTGGTGGTTGTTTAACATATGGTACATAGTCAATAACAAAGCTACTTGATATTGCTGTACCTTTAGTAGCATTCATTAATATCCTATGTAATCCAATAATATTCCTTGTTAATATTTTGTATGTAAATCTTGTTTGTGGTCCCTCTGTTTGAATATCTAACATCTCTCCTTTTCTATTACTTACCTCTTCTGTAATTACACTAATATATTCTGTAGGACAATCGATAATGAGTTCTTCTACTGGTTCGTAATCTCTACTTTCTTTTTGTATTAATACAACCTCTGGTTTACTTAATTGGAATTCATATCCTTCTCTTCTTAACTGTTCTACTAGGATTGATAGTTGTAATTCTCCTCTTCCTGCTACAGAGTAGGATGAGCCTGATATTTTAGATATTTTTAAACTAATATTTAAATCTTTTTCTTGTTCTAATCTTTGTTCTAATTGTTTAGCTGTTACATACTTACCTTCTTTTCCTGAAAATGGGGATGTATTAGATTCAAATTTTACTTTAACTGCAGGGGGAGTAATCTGTATGTCCTTAAGGGGCTCTGGGCTACTTAGAGCACACAGTGTTGCTCCTATGGCTGTTGATTCTACTCCCGCTATTGCCACTATTTCACCAGCATTAGCACTCTCTACAGATATCCATTTTAATCCCTCTTTTACAAATATTTCCCTTATTCTTCCCTGTACATTCTTTAATCTTTCTAAAAGTATTACAGGGTCATTCTTTTTAACAGTACCCCTATTAATCTTTCCTACTAAATATCTTCCTAAGTGAGAATCATACTCTAGTGAAGTTACTTGCATTTGGAAAGGTTCGGTTACATCTCCATTTGGTTCTGGTACATACCTAATTATCTCATCTAAAAGAGAGGTAATATCACCTTCTTCTGTTAAATCATTTGGTAACTGTTTAAAGACTTTTCCTTCTCTTGCAATAGCGTAGTAAACAGGAAAGTCTAATTGATGTGTATTAGTAGCTAATGTTAGGAAAAGGTCTTGTACCTTTTCTAAGGTTTTAGCACAATCTGCTAATTTCTTGTCTATCTTGTTTATCACTAATATTGGACTTAATTCCATCTCTAAGGCTTTTTTAAGTACAAACTTAGTCTGTGGCATTACTCCCTCTTGTGCATCTACTAAAAGTAAACAGGAATCAGCCATATTAAGGGTTCTTTCTACCTCTCCTCCAAAGTCTGAGTGTCCTGGTGTATCTATGATATTAATTTTGTAATCTTTGTATCTAATGGATATGTTCTTAGCTTTAATGGTAATACCTTTTTCTTTTTCTAAGTCTCCACTATCTAATATTCTTGTTTGAGACATCTCTTCTTCATTGTCTCTAAAGAGGTGTGTTTGTTTCATGAAAGCATCAACTAGCGTTGTTTTCCCATGGTCTACATGAGCTATGATAGCGATATTTCTAATGTTTTCCTTTTTAACAGGGGTATATTCCATAACAAGTGGATATTCTATCACAAAAAGTGTAATTTACCTATTCGCATGGGTATGATGGCATAGGGTCAGAGGGGTTTCCATGCTCTATCCATACCCCATTTTTACACTCCCATGAATCTTCATCTCCTCCTAAAAGGAATCTAAAGAATATGAGGGCAGCTACCATAACTATTAGAACTATGATTAATGCATATATCTGTTTTTTTTCTTGGTATGGGTTGTGTCTTTGTACAGTGTCCATATTAAAGTATATACAAATATCTATATGCTACATAGAAGGTATATAGCATTATTATTGATATTAATACTGATATTAATATCTTTAATTTAAAATTACCTTTAAATATTAAAGAGTGTAAGAAGTGTAATATACTAAATATTATATAT
>DAINAD010000075.1:0-2612 GCA_036733605.1 Patescibacteria group bacterium
TTAATTCCTTTGCTGTTAATATGGTACTTCAGTATGGAAAGATTGGTAAATGGAAGGATTACACATTTGGAGAGAAGGTATACATAATACTTAGCTTAGTAGCTAAATCACTTCTTGCATGGCAAGTATTTGCAGGAACACTCAGACCTGTGTAATGAGAAAGAAAGTTGTTGTAAATGACCTAATGCAAAAGGGGTATATATATTACCTTGTAGAACCAATTGGTAAGAATTTTGATCCTCTCTTTAATCCAGAACTTACTCCAAAAGAAATGCTTGAGTTAGGTGTATTTGGTGGTAAATATATGACTGATTGTACTAATGAATTCCCAAAAGATTGGTTTACTAATGCAAAACTCTCACCTCTTAAAAAAGATATTACCCTTAACTACTTTAAGGTAGATGCTAGTATGCCACTCTCATATTGGAAACAGAAAGGATGGATATATCATGAGGATCCAAGAGGATGGTTTCAATGGTACTGTAGGTATTACATGGGTAGAAGAATACCTCCAGAGGATGAGAGACAGATTAAAAGATGGAGAGCTTTAAAAAGACATATTGTAGCAATAGAGAAGAATTGTAAAAAAATGGATTTAGAATGTAGAAAAAAACAGAGGCAAGCTGTACTACATTGGGCATATGATAGTAGAAAGATATAGGTATTTAGACTTTCAAAGTAATATACATATGTGATACAATTTCCCCTATGGAAAAACTCATATATATGGACAATTCAGCCACTACTAAAATACATCCAGATGTATTAGAAGAGATGCTTCCATATCTCTCAGACAGTTATGGTAATCCCTCAAGTATATATTCAATTGGTAGAGAGGGTAGGAAAGCCCTAGATTTAGCTAGAGAAAGGGTAGCTAAAGCTTTAAACAGTAATCCTAATGAAATATTCTTTACAAGTGGTGGTACAGAATCAGATAACTGGGCTATTAAAGGCATTGCTTTTGCTAATGAAAACAAAGGTAAACACATTATCACTACTAACATAGAACATCATGCAGTATTACATACTGTTGCATATTTAGAAAAATACGGTTTTGAAATTACATACCTACCTGTAAAAGAGAATGGGATAATTGATATTAAAGATTTAGAAAAAGAAATTAGAAAAGATACCATACTAATCTCTGTAATGTTTGCTAACAATGAGATTGGATCAATACAACCAATTAAAGAAATAGGGGAGATTGCTCATAACAAAGGAATATATTTTCATACAGATGCTGTACAAGCAGTAGGTAATATTCCAATAGATGTTAAAGATTTAAATATTGATTTACTCTCACTCTCAGCTCATAAAATTAATGGACCTAAGGGAGTAGGTGCTTTGTATATTAGAAAGGGAGTAAACATATCTAACATACTTCATGGTGGTGGACAGGAAATGAAAAGAAGAGCAGGTACGCAAAATGTAGCAGGTATTGTAGGTTTAGGTAAAGCTATTGAATTAAATACAAAAGATATAGAAGAGAAGAGTAAATATTTAATTGAATTAAGAGATTACTTCATAGAAGAAATACTTAAAAGAGTCCCAGATACAATATTAAATGGAGATCCTAAATTAAGATTACCCGGTAATATTAATATATGTTTTAAATATATAGAGGGAGAATCTATACTTCTCATGCTAGATATGAAAGGTATATGTGCATCTAGTGGCTCTGCATGTACCTCAGGCTCTCTAGAGCCCTCTCATGTACTTCTTGCTCTAGGACTACCTCATGAGATTGCACATGGGTCACTAAGATTAACATTGAGTACAGAGAATACTAAGCAAGATATGGAGTATGTATTAGATACATTACCTCCCATCATTGAAAAACTTAGAGCTATGTCACCTTTAATTAAAAAATAACTAACTATGGAAGAGTACAGTACAAAAGTAATGGAGCATTTCTTTAATCCTAGAAACGTAGGCACTATGGATGATGCAGATGGAATAGGGGAAGTAGGAAATCCTAGATGTGGAGACATTATGAGAATGTATATTAAGGTTAAAGAGGACAAGATTACCGATATTAAATTCCAAACATTTGGATGTGGAGCAGCAGTAGCTACTAGTAGTATGGTAACAGAGTTAGTAAAGGGTAAAACATTGGATGAAGCTTTAAAGATTACTAATAGGGAGGTAGCAGAAGCTCTAGATGGTTTACCCCCTATTAAAATGCACTGCTCTAATTTAGCAGAAGCAGGTATTAAAGCCGCTATAGATGATTACAGAAAGAAAAATGAAAAGTAAAGGTAAGGTATTACTAGGTATGAGTGGAGGAGTAGATAGCTCTGTATCAGCATATTTACTTAAAGAAGATGGATATGAGGTAATCGGAGCAACCTTTAATCTCTGGGATAAGGATACTCATAACAAGACTCTTTCAAATATTAAAGATGCTAAAAATGTAGCAGATATGTTAGGTATCCAATTTCATGTTTTCGATATGAGAGAACAGTTTAAAAAGTATGTAGTTGATTACTTCATTTCAGAGTATGAATCAGGTAAAACACCCAACCCATGTGTTGCATGTAATAGGTATGTAAAATTTCAAGGGTTAATAGATAAAGCAAAGGATTTAGATATTGATTTTGTAGCAACAGGTC
>DAINAD010000076.1:0-2545 GCA_036733605.1 Patescibacteria group bacterium
CAGCGGTCTCCAAAACCGTAGTCCTCCGTTCAAATCGGAGTGGGCCTGCTTAAAAAGAATATGGATAGAATTAAAAGAATAATAAATGAATTAAAGTTAACAGAGTGGCCAACAGGCAAAGAACTGTTTCAATTAACAGTATATACTGTACTACTCTGTGCTATAATCGCATTAATAATACTAGGTGCAGATCTAGTATATCAGTGGGGATTAACACAGTTTCTTAATTTTGAATTTTAAATAGAACAAATTAAATGGCAGAAGAAGTAAAAAAGAAAACAAATCCAAGAGCTAAGTGGTATGTTCTTAATATTAGGACAGGATATGAGAATAGTATTCAGAAAGAATTAAAACAGAGAATTGAGGCTACTGGATTACAAGATAAGATAGAGGAGATATTAGTACCTACTCAAAAGAAAATCATTGTTAAGAAGGGTAAACAGAGTGTAATGAATGATAAAATCTTTCCTGGATATGTATTAGTAAAGATGGAATTAGATGCCCATACATGGGATATTGTAAAAAATACTGAAGGAGTAAGAGGTTTTGTTAAAACAGATAAATATCCAAGACCACTTCCTGAAAGTGAAGTAAGAGCCATTATGAAATTCATGGAAGTAGAACAACCATCATATCAGAGTTCATTTAGTGTTGGTGAAGCAGTTAAGATTACAGATGGAGCCTTTGCAGATTTCATCGGTAGTGTTGAAGAAATAGATAATGCTAAGGGTAAGATAAAAGTCCTCATATCTTTCCTTGGTAGAGAAGCTCCTGTAGAATTAGATTTTTCTCAGGTAAGTAAACTTTAAAATATTTGATATATTAATATGGCAAAACCAGTAAAAGCAATAATTAAGATAACAATACCAGCAGGACAAGCAACACCTGCACCTCCAATTGGTCCAACATTGGCACCATATGGTATATCTACACAGGAGTTTTGTGCTCAGTTCAACGAAAAAACTAGAGAAGCAGGTGGTATATTAACACCAGTAATCATTACAATATATGATGATAGATCTTTTGACTTCATAACTAAGACTCCTCCAACATCAGAATTAATTAGGAGAGAGTTAAAGATTAAGAAGGGTTCTGCTAGACCTAATTTAGATAAAGTAGGAAAACTTTCTAAAGAGCAGATAAAAAAGATAGTAGAAATTAAGATGCCAGACCTAAACACATCAGATCCAGATCAAGCAGCAAAGATAATTGCTGGTACTGCAAGACAGATGGGTATAGAGACTGAAATATAATGTTTAATAACTAATAGAATGAAAAGAGGAAAGAAATATAAAAAAATAGTAAAGGATTTAGATAGGAATAAGACATACTCTATACAAGAGGGTATTAAAGAGGCCAAAAAAACCTCATATAGCTCTTTTGTAGGTAGTTTAGAGTTACATTTTGATATTAAGGTACCTAAGGATAAAGATCCTAAATCTATTAAGGGTGCAGTATCACTCCCCCACTCTACAGATGTAAAGAGTATATCTATAGCAGTATTCACAACACCAGATAAAGAGAAGGAAGCAAAAGATGCAGGTGCAGACTTTGTAGGTTTAGATACATTAATAAAGGATATTAAAGCAAACAAGATTACATTTGATATCGCTATAGCTTTACCATCTGTAATGGCTAAGATAGCAGTACTTGGTAAAGAATTAGGTCCTAAGGGTTTAATGCCTAATCCTAAAAATGGTACTGTAACAGATGATGTTAAAGGTGCTATAGAGGAATACAAAAAAGGTAAACAAACATTTGCTTGTGATACCTCAGGTGTAATACATATTAAAGCAGGTAGATTAGATTTAGATGATGAGAAACTATTAGAGAATATCTCAGTAGCTATATCAGCAGTAGAAGATGTATTAGGTAAACCATATAACCAGGTTGTAGAGAGAATGCACATTGCTCCTACAATGGGTCCTAGCTTTAAGATAGATTATAAAAAGGCTGAATAAATAATCATAAATAGCAATTATTAAGACCTCTTAACAGAGGTCTTTTTATTTATACTTGATATTTTTAATCCTATAGAGATATAATGTGGCTTGTTAATAGGTCTACCGAGACCATCGTTCATTAAAAAGTTAGATAGTGTTAAAGGGAGAACAAAATGTGTGACTTTTGCGAATTTAAGCAATATTGCAAGGATTGTAAAGAAGAACAAGAACCACCAGAGGTAATTGTTTCTAATTACAATTGTAGGTCTCAGAAAAACAATTGCGTTTACATTTCTGACGAACATTTGCACCATAACGGTCGGTCTTTCCAAATTCATAAGATTTTAGAAGATGGCAGAATGCCACAAAAACTAGTAATATAAACCAAAGAGGGTTTCCGCTTCTATGTAAGAACATTGAAAGACCAAACAACTGTTTTAACAAAAATTGTTAAAACAAGGCCCCAGAAAGAAGGGAGGCCTGATTGTCAGGAATGTATTAAGATTTTTATTGGTAAACTCCCCGCACAACTTATATCAGACCCTAATTGGTAAAAAAATAAATCTCGGTAGGCTTAAAAACACAGAAGGGAGCTATGTAGT
>DAINAD010000077.1:0-2544 GCA_036733605.1 Patescibacteria group bacterium
TCTACACTCATACTTACTTTCTCAATAGGGGCAAAATCACAATCCAAAGGAATCATTCCATCTGCTGTTCTATCTAATGTAGTAGCATCCTTATATCCAATACCAGACTCTACTATCATTTCCATCTCTAAACTACCTGATTCATCTGTAATATTTGCAATAACTACATCTGGAGTAGAAACTGTTAATCCACTCTCTACTTCTATATCTGATGCTTTTACAATTCCCTTTCCTTTGAATACTAATTTACACTTTTTAGAATCTTCTGAATCAACTCTAAATTTAACCTGCTTTAGGTTAAGCATAATGGTAAGCAAATCTTCTTTAACTCCCTCTATAGTAGAGTATTCATGCTTAGCTCCTTTAACCTTAACACTTGTAATACCAGAACCCTTAATACTAGAGTAAAGAATTCTTCTTAAAGCATTTCCTAAGGTATGACCATATCCTCTTGGTAAAGGAGATATTTCATACAAACCGGAATTACCCTCTTCTTCTCTAATTGTAACCTTTATATCTTTGAATGCTTCCATTAAATAGTTAAAAACAAATTATTATCTTGAGTAGTACTCGATTATTAGATTCTCTCGAATACCTTCATCTATTTCATCTCTAATTGGTAAACTTGCTACCTTAGCTTTGTTATCCTTTCTTTCTATCCACTCTGGAACAGGGAAGAATTTCTCGGATGGTGCTAATTTAGCAGATTTAAGTTCTATACCATCACCCTCTTTTAATTCTTTTGAGGGAACAGTAAACTTACTACCATTTAAAAGAACATGACCATGTACTACATACTGTCTTGCTGCTGACCTAGATGGTGCTAATCCAGCTAAATACAGTACATTATCTAATCTCAATTCTAAAAGTCTTAAAAATTCCAATCCTTTATCTGTAGAATATACCTTTGATCTTCTATCTGCTTCTATGTATATATTCTTAAACTGTTTCTCTCGAAGTCCATATGTTCTTTTTACCTTCTGTTTCTCTCTTAATTGAATACCGTAGTTAGAAAGTCTAGCTCTTCTTTTAGCTCCATGTTGACCAGGAGGAAAAGGTTTTCTCTTAATACCTGCTTTATCTGAAAAAGATCTAGCACCTTTAAGATTAAGATTTACTCCCTCTCTTCTACTTAGTTTTTCTTTTGGACCTGTATATCTACCCATTTAAATATTTCTAATGTTATTTTCTAGGACTCTTTCTTGGCCTACATCCATTGTGTGGAATAGGGGTTTTATCTACTAATGTTGTAATCTTTAAACCTGCTGAATCTAATCCCTTAACTGCTGCATTTCTACCTGCTCCTGGACCACTTACAATTACCTTTACTTCTCTAATACCGTACTTCTTAATTGCTTTCTCTGCTGCATCTTGTGCTGCTTTAGTAGCTGCAAATGCTGTACTTCTTCTTGAGCCTTTAAAACCAACAACAGGAGGACTTCCCTGTACTAATACTTCACCATTCTGATCTGTAATGGAAATAATGGTGTTGTTAAATGTTGATTGAATAGTAACAATACCATTACTTACACTCTTTTTTGTTTTCTTACTAGTTGCCATTATATGCTAGGTTTTTTCTAATTTACGTTTTAATCCACCAACTGCTCTACTTCTTCCTTTTCTTGTATGAGCATTATGTCTTGTTCTTTGACCTCTTACTGGTAATCCAATCTTGTGTCTTAATCCTCTGTAACTTCTAATATCTTTTAATCTTTTAATATTTCTAAATATGATTTGTCTTAACTCTCCCTCTACTTCATAGTTTTTATCTAAGTATCCTCTTAAGATATCTAACTGAGCCTCATTCAAATCCTTAACTAACATATTCTCATCTAACTTTGTTTGTTCACATATCTCTTTAGCAGAACTCTCTCCAAGACCATATATACTCATTAAGGAGACCCATAATCTCTTATCATTTGGTATTTCTAATCCAGCTACTCTTGCCATATTAAAAAAATAAATATTAATTAACCCTGCCTTTGCTTATGCTTAGGGTTCTTCTTACAATATACATATACTCTACCCTTACGAGTTACAGTATAACAATCCGCACATCTTTTTTTTACTGAAGCCTGTACTTTCATTTTTATTTTGTCCTATATGTTATTCTCCCCTGTGTCTTATCATATGGGGTCATTTCTATCTTTACCTTATCTCCCTCTAAGATTCTAATGTAGTGCATTCTCATCTTTCCAGACAGATATCCTATTACTTCTTTCTTAACTCCATTAACATCGATCTCTACTACAAACTTTGTATTAGGTAAACAATCTTTCACTATACCCTCAAATTCATAAACTTTCTTTGTCTCTACGGTCATAACCAATGTTTTAAGTAAATAAATAGAGTCGAAGTGATTATATCAAAGCTTTGAACTTTTTTCAAAGGTTTAATACAGTATTTACCTTGAAATCACTAACTCTACAAACACGAGTTAAGCATATCAGAAAGAAAACCATTTTACAACCCCAGTTTTGTTACTACTTGAGTATGAATTTCCTCTATACTTGGAGTCGCATCTATTTCAATTAATATACCTCT
>DAINAD010000078.1:0-2544 GCA_036733605.1 Patescibacteria group bacterium
TAACAATATTCATTGAAGCAGTACTCTACACCCTTTCCTTAACAGTAATGGATGCTTCAAAAAGATTAACAGATGAATATGATAAAAAGACAAATATTAGAAAAAGTATTGGGAATGATTTAAATCCTAGACAGGTTAAAGTAATAGAATTTTTAAACAGTAATCCACGAGTTACAAGACAACAGTATACAAAAATGATGGGTATCTCCTTTATGACCTCTTACAGAGATTTACAAGAACTTTTAGATAGGGAATATATTCAACAAAAAGGAAAAGGAAGGGGTACATATTACATAATTCCAGATCAAGATACCCAGGAACAAGAAAGGGTTGAGCAAGAGATAAAGATATTTGGTTAAATTGCGATATTGAAATATAATTGATATCATTTTAATGCTTAAATCATACTAATTAGAAGTGAACAAAGAGAACTACGATATAATCATTGGTTTAGAAATACATATACAAAGTAAGACTGAAAGTAAGATGTTTTGTACTTGTCCTACTCACTACTTTAGTAAACAACCAAATACCCATGTATGTCCTACATGTTTAGGATTACCAGGAGCATTACCTGTACCAAATAGAAGAGCAATAGAGCTTTGTATACTACTAGGACTTGCTACTAACTGTGATATAGATAGTGAAATACATTTTGATAGAAAACATTACTTCTACCCAGACCTTCCAAAAGGATATCAGATTAGTCAGTATAAAAGACCAATATGTTCAGATGGATATATTGAAATAAGGGATGAAGATGGGAAAAAATACAGTATAGGGATAGAAAGAATACACCAAGAGGAAGATGTTGCAAAATCAACACATCATACAGAGGGAAATTTAGAATACTCCCTAATTGATTACAATAAGTCAGGAGTACCACTCATAGAGATAGTAAGTAAACCAAATATTAGGAGTGCTTACCAAGCTAAAGAGTATGCATCTAAGATTAGACAAATCGTAAGATACTTAGGTATCTCTGACGCAGATATGGAGAAAGGTCAGATGAGATGTGAACCTAATATATCAGTTCAAACAAAGGGAACATGGGAGTACAAGAATGGAGAAATATTACCCATAGGAGAGAACAAATTGAATTCAAAGGTTGAAGTAAAAAATATCGGTTCAATATCTGCTGTAGAGAAATCAATAGAGTATGAAGTAGAAAGAATGATAAAAGAGATAGAAGAAGGTAAAAAGATTGTACAACAAACAAGAGGATGGAATGCAGATAAAGGAGTTACAGAATTCCAAAGATCAAAAGAAACGGCAGATGACTATAGATATATGCCAGATCCAGATATACCAATAATAGAGATTAGTGAGGAAGATATTGAAAGAATTAGTAAAGAAATAGTAGAATTACCTGATGAGAAAAAGGATAGATATTTAACTACCTACTCTCTTTCAGAGTATGACAGTAATGTATTAACTGCTGATAGGGATATTTCAAAATATTTTGAATACATCTTAGAAATACTCTCTAAAGATATGGATACACAAAAAGCAGCAAAAGCAGCATCTAACTGGCTCACAGGTGCAGTGTTTTCAATAGCTAATGATAAAAAGATTGATATTAATGAAAGTAATATTCCTAAAGAATCTCTCTCTTACCTAATACTTGAGTTTGAGAAAAAGATATTAACAAGAAATAAAGCAGAGGAATTACTAAGGGAATCATTAGAACAGAAAAAAGATTTGAAAGAATTAATTAGTAAAGCAATAGAAGAGAGTAAAGAAAATACAGGTAACTTAGATAGTATTGCAGATGAAGTAATCAAAGATAATCCTAAAGCAGTAAGTGATTTTAAATCAGGAAAACAGGCAACCATAGGTTACCTTGTTGGTCAAGTTATGCAAAAAACAAAGGGTAGTGCAGATCCTAATAAGGCAAGATTACTTTTAATAGAGAAATTAAATGGATAAACAAACATTAAAACATATAGCAGAACTTTCTAGAATAAATCTTACTGATAAAGAGTTAGAGAAATTTACACCTCAGATGGAAACAATATTAGATAGTGCTAAACAGTTACAAAAGATAGATACTAAGGATGTACAACCTATGAAAAGACATGTACCTTTTACTGCATTAAGAGAGGATATACCTTCCAAATCTTTAACTCAACAAGAGGTACTAAAGAATGCTAAATACAAAGAGAATGGCCATATTAAAGTATATGGTAAGATATTTGGTAGTATAGAGGAGAGTTAAAATCTTTTGTATAAATACCCTATTTCTAGTAGAATATACCCGTCTGTTTAGCCGAGATGGTGAAATTGGCAGACACGCCTGCCTTAGGAGCAGGTGGGGATAATACCCCTTGGAGGTTCGAGTCCTCTTCTCGGCATATTTAATACAAGCTTAATAGATATGTCAAAGAAAATATTCGCACCATTCCAATCGGTCTTATTACAAAAAAGACTCTGTGTTGGATGTACAAATCCATTAGACAAAGCAAAGAGATTAGGAAAGCTTTCTGAACGAAGAGAATTAATAGAGTGTAAATGTAAGAGAAGATATGTGTATAATAAAGAGTT
>DAINAD010000079.1:0-2470 GCA_036733605.1 Patescibacteria group bacterium
ATTTCAAAATCTCCTCCTTTATTAACCAAGGTTGTACAGGTGTAGACCTCTCCTCTTTAATCTCAATACTCTTTTCCCACTGTACATATCCACTTCTGTAAGCAGATATATTGTATGTACCCACAGGTAAACTAATACTTTTAGGAGTTCTTCCTTCCTGTTTACCCTCTACATATACATTAGCCAAAGATGGATCAGATTGTACTGTAAGTACTCCTGTTTTAATAAAGATTTCACCTTGAGGGTCTAATCTCCATCCATTAGCATAGAAATATATTGCTACTGCTCCTGTATATACGAATATAGAGGCGAGTATTGATATTAATGTAAACAATCTTTTGTTGTATCCAGTGCTTTTCATTCCGTCTAGTATATCATATCCCAATTCCCATATAATTGGTATAATCTGGTCATGTTAGGTAAAAAGATAGGTATCGATTTAGGTACTGCCAATTCAATAGTTTTTGTACAAGGAGAAGGTATTTCTTTTGTAGAACCTACTGTTGTTGCAATTGATGTTAATACATTTAAGGTAATAGCGGTTGGGTCAGAGGCTAAGAAGATGATTGGTAAGACTCCAGACAATATTGTTGCTAAAAGACCTCTTAAAAATGGTGTGATAGCGGATAGTAGAGTAACAGAGGCTTTACTCAAATATTTCTTAAACAAAGCGTTAGGTAAATCTAGGTTTCTAAAACCTGATGTAGTAATTAGTGTACCTGCTGGTATAACTACGGTAGAGCAAAGAGCAGTAGTAAAGGCTGCTACTAATGCTGGAGCAAGACAAATCACTATGTTACCAGAACCATTACTAGCTGCATTAGGTGCAGGTCTCCCTATAGAGACATCCTCAGGTAATATGATTGTTAACTTAGGTGGTGGTACTGCAGAGATAGCAGTAATGTCATTGGATGGAATAGTGGAATATGATTCTTTGAGAATAGCGGGTGACGCTATTAACGAGGCCATCATCAACTATATGAAAAAGAAAAAAGGTGTTCTAATTGGAGAACAAACAGCAGAGAATATTAAAATTAGAATAGGGTCTGCAATAGAGACTAAAAATCCAAAGAGTATGGAGGTAAGAGGTAGGGATTTTGGTGCAGGGTTACCCAAAGCTATCACAGTAGATTCAAATGATATAGCGGCTGCGGTTAAAAGACCTCTACTAAGTATAATTAATAGTATAAAGGGAGTACTTGAAAGAACTCCACCTGAGCTTTCTGCAGATATAATGGATAGGGGAATAGCTATGAGTGGTGGTACATCTAAACTAAGGAATTTAGATAAGCTTTTTGCAAAGGCAATAGGGGTACCTGCATATGTTGCAGATGAGCCTATGTATTGTGTTGTAAAAGGTACTGGTATAGCATTAGAATTAATGGCAACAGGAGAGAGAACATTTACATTTAATAAATCAATTACATAGATATGGGTATATTTACTAAATCAGGGAAATCATCTATGAAGCTAAGTGAGGTTACTACCTCTCTTTCTAAGCTTAAAATACCTACTAGTTTGGTATTTACACCAATTAATCTAGTACAAGAGAAAGAGAAATTCTTAAATTCGGATACATATGAGCCTCAGTTTGAGTACAAGATTGTTAAAAACAGAAATGAGGATATATTAAAAGAGCTTTCATCATTAAGAGAGATTGTAGATGTAGATCCTAGAATCTCTAACTTCTATCTACAGCTAATAGAGTCTAAAAAGGATACAAACAATTTAATGCATGCTGTTGGTAATAATGAGTTAGTTACTGATATCTCATTAAAAAAGTATGGTAAACCATCTGCGTTACTCTTTAGAAATGCTTCTAGAGTACTTAGAGGGGTAGTAGATGGATACAATCTAGCTAAATATCCTAAGATAGAGAAAGGAGATATCCTAGGCTATGAAGAGATAGTGGAGGTATTTAATACTGTATTTGAGGAGCTTAATTTAGATAGATGGAGTGTAGCTAAGTCACAAAATATAGCTAAAAATGGTGTTAAGGTAGGTATTAAGAGAAAACAGATATTAGTAGATGGTGGAATAGAGAGGAGTAAATTTAAATTAAAGAAAACATTAGTACATGAGGTAGGTACACATGTATTAAGGTCTGTTAATGGAGCTAAGAGTGGTTTTGAAGCACTAAGTAAAGCAAATTTACCTGAATATTTAGATATTGAAGAGGGTCTAGCTACTTGGAATGAATCTAATATGGATTTATTAACCTTAGGGTGGTTAAAAGAGAAAGCAGCATTAACATGGGGTATATATATTGGTGAGAAACTTACCTTTAGACAGTTGTATAACAGTATGTTAGGAGTGTTACCTCCTAAATCAGCATTTAGTGTTACATATAGGGTTAAAAGAGGGCTAGGGGATACTAGTTATCCAGGTATGTACTGTAAAGATATTGTATATTTCAGAGGTTTTAGAAAGGTAAAAAAGCAATTAGAGAAAGATAAATCTCTTTATGAGA
>DAINAD010000080.1:0-2466 GCA_036733605.1 Patescibacteria group bacterium
AATGCTGATGTAGTATTAAAGAATGTACCTGTATTCGAAAAGAAGAAAGAGGAGAAGGTAGAGGTAGAGAAAAAGAAAACATTTGCTCCTAAAAAGATTAGTGCAGATGTAGAGGCAATCTTTGCTGGTATGTAATATAGTAATTATGTATAATCCTAAGTAGTATATATTTAATTTTGTATTAAGAATGTAATGTTAAATCCCAAAGAGTTAATAAAGATGCAAATGGAAGCTAAGAAGATGCAGAATAGATTAAGAGAGAAGAAAATTTCTGGTGAGTCTAAAGATGGAATGTTAAAACTTTTTATGAATGGAGCTCAAGAGTTTGAAGATATATGGGTAGATGATGATCTATTAGATTCAAGTATGATGAATAGGTTTAAAAAGGATATGAAAGAGGCATTTAAGGATTACCAGAAATCATTACAAAAGGAGATGGCACAAGATATGGATTTGGACAAGATAAAGAGTATGTTTAGCTAGTATGTCTGTACTTCCTAAATCTGTAGAAAATGTAATTAATGAATTTAGTAAACTACCTGGTGTAGGTCCTAAATCTGCTTCTAGAATGACCTACCACTATCTACGTTCCCCAAATAAGGATGCTACTAAGCTAGGTCAATCATTAATAGAGATGGATGAGAAGACAAAATTTTGTACTTCCTGTTTTAATGTCACAGATGAGGATATCTGTAATATCTGTAGTAGTCATCTTAGAGATCATTCCACCATATGTGTTGTAGAGGAGCCATTAGATGTTGTTGCGTTTGAGAACTCTGGCATATACAACGGATTGTATTTTGTTTTAGGTGGAGTAATATCTCCTGCAGAGGGTATTACTGCTTCAGAATTAAGATTTAAAGAGTTAGAAGAGAGGGTAAAAAGTATTGTTAATGAGAGTGAGAAAAAGGTTGAATTAATTGTAGCTACTAATCCTAGTTTAGAGGGAGAGGCTACTGCAGCATATATACAAGATATCTTTAGTATTTTGCTTAAAGAGGGTAAAATACATGTATCTAGGTTAGCAATGGGTCTTCCTACAGGTGCTGATTTAGAGTATGCAGATAGATTAACTCTGAAAAGAGCATTAGAGGGTAGAAGAGATATTTAAGAGAAATATATATATGAAACTGTATTCAACATTAGATAGAAAAATAGTGGAGATTGTACCTCATAAGGAGGGAGAGATTTCAATATATAGCTGTGGTCCTACAGTATATTCAAGAATGCATGTGGGTAATATTAGAGCTAATGTTAATTGGGATGTATTTCATAGGGCACTTCTTTACTTAGGATATGATGTAAAAAGAGTAATGAATATTACTGATGTAGGTCATATGTCATCTCAAGATGATTTTGGTGATGACTTTGGTGATGACAAAATGGATAGGCAGGCTCAAAGAGAGGGTTTAGAACCAATAGATATCGCTAATAAATATATTGATACTGTATTAGATGATTTTAGAAATTTGAATATCTTAGCTCCTAATGGTAAAGAAATTCCTAAGGATTTAACACATAAGGAGGTAGGAAAGTACGGATGGAGTAGGGCTACAGAGTATGTTGAAGAGATGATAGAGATGATTAAGAGAATAGAAGAGAATGGTTTTACATATCAAACAGATCAAGCCCTATATTTCGATGTAAGTAAGTTTCCTGAGTATACAATTTTTACTGGACAAGAATTAAGTGAGAAAGAAGTAGGGGTTAGAGATGAGGTAGATATAGATCCTAATAAAAAAAATCCTGCCGATTTTGTACTTTGGATGAAGAGAGTAGGTAAGTACAAAGATCACATTATGAATTGGCAATCTCCTTGGGGTGATGGTTTCCCAGGTTGGCATATTGAGTGTTCTGCAATGGGAACAAAAATCTTAGGTGAATATTTTGATATTCATACAGGTGGTATAGATCATATACCTGTACATCATACTAATGAGAGAGCACAAAATATTGGTGCATTTAAACATCCTGTTGTTAAATATTGGGTACATAATGAATGGTTAGTTAATAAGGATGAGGGTAAGCTTTCTAAAAGTAAGGGTAATGCTAATACATTACCTGAGATTGTAGAGCTCGGTTTCTCTCCTTTGGATTTAAGATATCTTTTCCTTTCCATTAACTACAGAACTAGAGTAAGTTTCTCTCTAGAGGCTTTAGAGGGTGCTAAGAATGCTAGATTAGCTCTTACAAGAAGGGTTATGGAGTTAGGTAATACAGAGGGTAATGTAATAGGGGAGTATGTAGATAGAGTTAAAAAAGAATTAGAGAATAATCTTAATATGTCTGGTGTATTAGCATTAATTAACGAATTACTTAAATCAGAATATCCAAAGGAAGATATACTTTCTACAATATATGATTTTGATAGAGTATTAGGATTAGATTTAAGAAAGATTTCTTCTTCAGAGAGAGGTATACATACTAAAGCAGTATTACCAAAAGAAATAGAAGATTTACTTAAGC
>DAINAD010000081.1:0-2460 GCA_036733605.1 Patescibacteria group bacterium
TTCCATACCTCTCTTTTTAAAAAATGGTACTCTCTCCCATTGGGAAAGAGTACCGTGTATTTTCCTAATTTAGTTTCTTCCATTACCAATTATACTTACTTACCGATTTGATTCATAACGTATGATACTTTACTTGCCCATGAGTCAGCAGATGGAGGACAGTAATATACAGAGATCTCTTTAGGGGTATCTAAACCTCTTGAGTAATATCCACCTAAACCTTTAGATACGGTATATATACCCTCTTTAAAGTTTTTAAATGAGTAACTACCCCAACCCCATGCATTGTAAGGTTTAAAGTTATGTAATCCACCACTAGACTCAATGATAGAGATAGCGGCAACTAATCTATAGTCGATACCGTACTTCTGGGCAGCTTCTACAAAGTCTTGTGCATTAGCAGCTAAAGGAGCACCTCTTTTAGAAAGATACTTTCTAATATTCTCAATCCTTTTAGCCTTAAGAGCATCTTCAGGTGATATAGATACTGAGTTTTCTAATACAGTTTCCTGTACAGGGGTATTTTGTATATACTCAACATCTTGTTCAAACTCTTTTTGAAATTTAGCATTTTCAATACCTTCAATTTGTGTTAAGGCTATTTCATTAACAGTATTTAGTATTAAACCGGTAGCAAGAATACCTGCTATTACAGCTAATACGTTCTTTTTGTTGTATACCTTTATGTTTTTCATATTTATTCCTTTCTAACCCATAGTACGTCTTAGTATTAAAAATTTCCTTAATATTATATATTCAATATATGTTAACTATGAACGTAACTAAGGGAAAAAGACAAAGAAGAAGTAAAAAGTTTCCTTTAATACTTCTGTACATAATTATACCATTTTTAGCCTTTTTTTCATATATATACATCAAAGATCAAATACCTCCATCTACTGTAATGGGTATATTTGTATATGTACCTCCTAAGGCTGTATATGAGACTTTTAAGGTATCTTTTGATAAGGAGATACCCTTAGAGATACAAGATATGATTAAGGCTTCTGTAGAGGATATAGCGTTGGATGGTAAGAAGAGATTTGAGTTTGTAAAAAGGGGAGAGTATGTAATTAAAAGTACTGAGAGCTTAGAAGATAATATGTATTCAAAAGAGTATATACCAGTAGGACATACATATTGGATTAAATCAGATATATCTTTTAATGATGTTAAGGGTATATATGTAAAAGAAAAAGATATGGAGTTAGTTAAATATTTGGTTGGTGAAAAAGAAGTCCTAAGGAAAGAGGATATTGTTTCTGAATTAAAGAAAAGTGAAGAGTATATTGGTTTAGTATCAGCTAGTGAAATTACAGAAGATATGAAAGTACTCTCAGTAGATGGTGTATATCCTTTAGAGAAACAACTAAATACATTCTCATTTAGATATGTATTAGAGGGTAAAGAGGATATGGAGTTTGTATCACATATTTTAAGTATAAATATGGGATTAAAATATGGAGAGAGTAGTACACTAGATACTCAAAATATTGCAAAAATTAATATGGGTGGTGTAGTAGCAATATCTAGAGGATTAGCATCTAAAATGGATTCACTTAAAGATTACGATTACCCTGCACAAAGTATTGGTAAGTTTTTGGCAGATGCAGACCTTACACATGTTTCTAACGAAGTATCTTTTGTAGAGGGGTGTGCAGTGTACTCTGGTATGAGATTCTGTTCTAATCCAAAATATATTGAAACACTTAAAGCTAGTGGTGTAGATATTGTAGAGTTAACAGGGAACCATAATAATGATTTTGGGGCTAGTAATAATGCGAATACCATAAATACATATAAAGAGTTAGGTTGGGATTACTTTGGTGGTGGTTTAAATACTCAAGATGCTAGTAAAATACTGTATAAAGAGGTTAAGGGTAGTACAGTAGCATTTGTAGGGTACAACTACTACGACACTATGCTTGGGAGTTTAGCAATAGCTGGGGATAGTAGGGCGGGTGCTAATTCTTACTCTGTAGAGAAATTAACTAAAGATATATTAGAAGCTAAAGAGAATGCCGATATAGTTATCGTTACCTTCCAATTTCAAGAGTGTTACTGCTATCCATCCTCAGATGTAATATATCCAATCTGTTACAAACCTCTCTCTTCTCCAGATCAAAAGGGAGTATTTAGAAAAGCAATTGATTTAGGTGCAGATGTAGTCATAGGGACACAGGCGCACCAACCTCAAACATATGAGGTATACAAAGAGGGATTAATATTTTATGGTTTAGGTAATCTTTACTTTGATCAGTATAGATGGATTGGTACTAGGCAGGGCTTAATTCTTTCTTTGTATGTTCAAGATGGTAAGTTAATACAGGCTAAATTAACACCTACATTAATGGGTAGAGACTTAATTCCTAAGATTGCAAAAGAGAGTGATAGTAATTTACTCTTAAACTTGTTGAAGAGTGCTAGAACTTTCTGATATATTGAATAAGGAAATAATTT
>DAINAD010000082.1:0-2436 GCA_036733605.1 Patescibacteria group bacterium
GATAGATTAAGGGATTTAATATATGAGAGGGGATATAAGGTATTAGATACACCCCAAGGTCAGAGTACTGTTAAAATAGATGAGTAATCAAAATACATTTACAGTTGAATTTAAAAGAGATGAGATAGAGGGTGTTAGAGATGTTTTGTTAGCTAATAATTGGAGAGAAGAGGCCCATGATAATCTGTATGTAATGTTCAGACTAAGAAGTCCTAAGGGATCTGTAGCTATGATGTACAGTAGTGGTAAGTTAGTATTTCAGGGTAGAGAAGATTTTACATCTGTTATATCCAATATTAAGAAAACAGAGAAGGATACCTGTACTGAACGATTTAGAGCTCATATGGGTGTAGATGAAGTAGGTAAGGGTGATTACTTCGGTCCTTTAGTAGTAGTTAGTTGCTTTATTACAGAAGAGTTTTCAAAGAAGGTAAAGCTTCTGGGTTTTGCAGACTCTAAAAAATTCTCAGATGGAAAGATTAAAAATCTTTTTGATATGGTAAGTGATTATCCATATTATTACTCTTCAGTGGTTGAACCTAAGGAATACAATAAGCTAATGGAAGAGTATAGGAATGTATCTATATTACTTGCTAAACAGCATACAAAAGTGATAGAGATGGGTTTAAAGGATTTAAAAGAGAAGGGTATTAAATGTGAGTATGTTGTTGTAGATCAATTCTCTACTTCTAAGAGTAGGGTTTCAGATGAGTTAGGAGAGTTAGGTAAGCAGTGTGAGCTTATACAGCATCATAAGGGAGAATCTGATATAGCGGTTGCATCTGCTTCCATTATTGCAAGGGGAATTTTCTTACAAGAGTGGAGTAAGATGAATGAGAAGTATGATTTTGAATTTCCTAAGGGTGCTTCTAACGTAATATCCCAGGGTAAGGAGTTTGTAGCTATACATGGTAGTGATAAATTAGGGGAGGTTGCTAAGGTTGGTTTTAAAACTACTAAACAGGTACTATCACTTTTTTAAAGAATTTCTCTTTTTCGCAAAATCTTGTGCTACAGACTTAGAAAGTAGTGTACCTATTACTATGACTATTAGTAATGCAAGTAATTCAAATATGTAGTTATTAATCTCTATCTCTATATCTTGGGCATTGTTATCTACACCATTGTATACCTGTGCTCTAACAAATCTTTTTATGAAGAGATCTTGTATATACCAAGTAGGTACTTTTACTTCTTTTTCTAATGTCTCACCTGGATATAAATCTTTCCCTTCTTCATTGATATAGAGGTAAGTAGGTTTGTAGCTATTCTTTTCATTGAAAACATCTATTCTTCCTTGTGGTGTAAGAAGGTAATTGGAGTTATTCTTAATACTGTATTTAAGTACAGTGGGTAGTATAAAGGGAATACCCCTCCTTTTTACCTCTATCTGTGTAGAGTACTGTGTAGTGGTAACACCTCTAACCTGATCATTTGGGTCTACTATATCCAATATTATCAATTGGGATATACTAAGATTTATTTTTACATTTTCAGCATCTGTAACAGGTGTAATAGCTAAGATATTAAAGTAACTACCATTTGGTAAATTACTTAGGGGAAATATTTCATATTTAATATTGTAAGAGGAGTTAGCCTTAACTTTTATAGTATCTGTATCTACCTTAAGGAATATATTCTTTTTATCTTCTGTAATCTCATCTGTTTTAGGGTTGTATGTATATGGTGTTAATGATACCTGTATATCTTTGTTTTCTCCATTTTTATATACAACACTCCCATACATTCTTTCTCCTTGAGCAAGTGTAATTCTCCTTATTGCAGGATCAATACTACTACCAGCATGGAGTAGGGGAATACCAAGTATGGTATATATAAATGTAAGTGTAATAAGGATTTTAAGAAACTTCATTCTTTTTATTTATTTTCTTCTTAGTTATTCTAATTATTATAACAAGAAGAATAGCTACAAGGATAGCAATAATAATCTTCCATGGAATTATCCAGAAAGTTGTCTCACTACCTAAGACTGCAAACCCAGGCTGGAAGCTTCTATATGTAACCATTAATCTTGCTGTCATAGGGCCTACTGCTATTGCCTTATTAGGGGATAGGTATCCTGATTGAGTCCAATTATCTTCATAATTACCTAGGGTGTCTCTAAGTAAGCTTTGTGCATTTTTATTAAATGGGATTCTAGCTACTTCTTGTTTGAATATATTTTGTACTAATATCTCTCCCGTTGGAGTTATATGCATATCACCTAAGTTTTTAATAGTGGTTAAGAAGTTTACATTAATTTTTTCATATATTTTTTTGTCTGCTACAAATCTAAGTAACTCGGCATTTTGAACATAGTCATCTCCAATTTGAATTAATATTGGTGTACCTGCTGCTAGGTTTGTAAATGCGGCTGTACCTTGTTGTTGATATGCATTTTCAGAGATTAGAAATATCTCAACATTAAATTCACCA
>DAINAD010000083.1:0-2296 GCA_036733605.1 Patescibacteria group bacterium
GTAAAAGTAGGAGATGAGGAGATATTAATAGAGATAGCAAGATAATTAGTAAGTAATCATCTTAGAAGTATCTATACCTGTAATCTTTTCAAAGTTTTTAGCACCTGTATCTAACTTAACACCTGAAGATACTGCTAATTCACCAACAATCTCTCCAATTGCTCTAGATAGTTCATTTTCTATTGATACTGGTATTAATCTACCATCTTTCTCTCTTTCTTTTTTAATATGATTACAGTACTGTATTGTTTCAATCGCAGACTCAATAGTAGCTTCATTCTCTAACTTTTTAAATATTTCCATTAACTTATTAAAATCCTGAGTCTTAGGATCTTTAGAAGGTTTCTTTTTTAAAACAGATACTTTCTCTTTAATATCTTTTTGTGAGAATACATCTCTTACATTTAACATACCAATATTTTCAATAGGGGTAGATACTGTTAAAGAGGAATTAATAAATTCAAATTCAAAATACATCTTAATATCACCATTAAACTCAATTTCTTTCTTGTTTCTAATCCAACCAGCACCGTGTGATGGGTAAAATACTTTTGATCCGACTTTGAAGTTCATATTTGTGTATAATGGTAATTTAAACATTTAATTATATCATTTTTTAGGTTACAATCATATTAATGAAGATAACGGTAATAGGGGGAGGAACAGGTACATCTACAGTGTTAGAGGGTCTTAAAAAGAGAAGAGATCTTGAATTAAGCGTTATAGTTGGAATGATGGATGATGGAGGTAGTAATGCAGTAGTAAGAGATGAATTTGGTTTACTACCATTAAGTGATTTAAGGAAATCTATAATAGCGCTAGCAGAGGATAATGAGGGTAATATATTAAGGAATCTGTTTACATACAGATTTTCTCAAGGAGATGGTTTAAAGGGTCATACAATGGGAAACCTTTTAATGATTGCTATGACAGAGATTACAGGCAATGAAGTAGAGGCTATAGAGATGTTTAGATATCTTTTTAATGTAAGAGGTAATATATATCCAGTGACAATGGATAAGGTTAAATTGGTAGCAGAGTATAGTAATGGTACTAAGGTAGTAGGGGAACATTTAATAGATGAGCCTAAGACAGATAGAAAGATAGAGAAGTTTTACTTTGAAGGAAAAGCAAAAGCATATAAAGGGGCAATAGAGAGTATATTAGAATCTGACTTTATCATTGTAGGTCCTGGAGATTTATACACTACTACACTAGCAAATATAATAGTGGAGGGTATACCTAAGGCTTTACAAAAAACTAAAGCTAAACTAATCTTCATACCTAATCTAATGTCTAAGATTGGACAAACAAGAGGTCTTACTCAAAGAAGTATGTTAGAGCTAGTCGAAGGATATATTGGTAGAACTTTTGATTATGTGTTACTTAATAATGGCAGAATACCTGAGTATGCATACAAAAGATATTTAGAAGATGGTGAACATATCTTTATGGATGATTTAGAATCTAGTAGTAAACGTATGGTTATTAAAGAAGATTTAGTAGCTAATTCTGTATTAAAAAAAGAGAAAGGAGATGAGTTACTTAGGAGCTTAGTAAGACATGATAGTGATAAATTAGGTGAACAGTTATACAAAGTATTTAGAAAGGGATGGAGATCAACCCTATTTTCTTTTCTTTCCCTGTATCGTTAGTAGTTTCCCATCTATTGGAGTTTTTAATAATTTCCCATCCATATATATTTCTAATGAGAAATACTCTTTTAAAATATCTAATATCTTTTTTACTTTCCTATTTACTACTGGATGATACTCTACAGATATATTTAATACCTTAGGTAATATCTTCCTATGACTCTTTAAAATATCTAACTCACTTCCCTCTGTATCTATCTTTAACATATCTATACACTCAATATCCTTTACATATGGATTTAAGGTTGTACACTCTACCTCTATCTCTTTCGTACTCTCTTTCCCATTCCAACTCCCCTCCATTAAACTAGAGTTAGATTCCCACCCATTCCAACTCCCATCTATATGTAATATGGTATTCCCTTCTTTAGAATGTATAGCTTTGTTGACACTATTAATATCCTCTAACCCATTAATATGGATATTTTCATTTAATATCTCAAAAGAGTAGGGATTAGGTTCAAATGCTAATATTTTAGAATTAGGATATATATGTTTAAAGTACAGAACAGATATACCAATATGAGATCCAATATCTATGATAAAGGGGGATTGTTTTTCGGATTTAAAGTAGTAAGACTCTTGGTTCCATACCTCTCTTTTTAAAAAATGGTACTCTCTCCCATTGGGAAAGAGTACCG
>DAINAD010000084.1:0-2284 GCA_036733605.1 Patescibacteria group bacterium
GTAATCCTGCATTCTTGTATGTATTGTAAGGGTTGTTTTCAACCATATCCTCTTTTGTAATCACATGTTCCCAATCTTGTTTGAAATATAATATAGTGGCACATATTTGAAGGAGCCATCCTTCGTCTAACCTTCTATTTATTATATCTGCAATCATTGGTCTATCTGTAGAGGTGTACCCTTCCCTTTCTACCATACTTGCTATTATTATCTCCTCATATGTATCAGAGGTTCCGACCTTTGTTTTAAAATTATTGATGAGTATTTTTAATACATCTTCTGTAACTACTTTATTAGAAAAAGCATATTTATCTGGGAAGAGATATCCTTCTAAATCTGTAAGGGTATATGTGAATCCTAAAGTAGAGATGAATGTTGTATCAGTAGTAAGTGAGAGGAATTCTGTTTTATCAAAATTGTTATTACCTCCCTCTAAGAGCTCTTTTTCAAGTATTCCTGCTATCTCATCCTTTCTTAATCCTTCGGGTATGGTTACCCATATATCTAATCCTCTTGATTGTTGAATGGTTTCTGCTATCTCTGTAATACTTAAGTTTTTAGGCATTTCATATGTACCTGCTTGAATCTTTTGAGCTATATTATTTATCTTAAGGTATATTCTAAAGTAATTAGCCCATTTCTCTTTTAATATCCCTTGATCTACTAATTTCTGTACTATTGAATCTACAGATTCTCCTGTATTAATTTCAAATGTAATCTTTTCACTATTTTCACTATTAGGGGTATCTATTATGGAATCGTAATTTTTCTTTGCAACAAAGAGTATTACTATTACAGTAAGTAGTGCTAAGAGAAATATTTTTATTATGCTTTTCATTTATTACAGTTTACTGAATTTAGAAAGTCTTGTAAAAATACAGTTGCCGATATCATATCTATTTTACCTTTAGATGATTTACTGTTTTGTCCTAGTGATAGTAGCATATTTTGAGCTTGAGTTGTAGAATAGCTTTCATCTTGAAAAAGTATAGGGAGAGTTGTTTGTAAAGAGAGTTTACTTACGAATTTCTCAATCTTTTTTAAGGTTTTTTCATACTGTTTTTCAAACATTTGGGGTTTACCTATTAATATACTTTTTACTCTATATTCCTCTATTATTTCTAAGATATCTATTATTAATTCTTCCTGTCCTCTATTTTTAGTTATTTCTAATACCTTAAGTGGAGAGGCAATTATTCCTTTGCTATCAGATATTGCTAATCCAAATCTCTTATCTCCGTAATCTATTGCTAATATGGGGTTTAATATTTCCATTATTCTAATACTGCCTTTATTCTCTTAATACCTGATCCAACGTTTTCCTGCTTTAATATCTTAAACTTACCTAAAACAGAAGTATTCTCTATATGAGGACCGTTACATATTTCTATGGAGAAGGGATTCTCTTTGTTTCCAATGTAGTAAAGTTTTACAGTATCTCCATACTTTTCTTCAAAAGCAGCAAAGGGAACCCTCTTTAATGCTTCCTGTTTATTTACCTCTTCATATGATACTGGTAAGGATTGTTTAATAACTGTATTTACAATATCTTCGACCTCTTTTACCTGTTGAGGTGTTAGTTTTGTTTCATTAGGGAAATCTAATCTTAACCTTTCTGGGGTAATATTACTTCCTTTTTGATATACATGTTCTCCTAGTACTTTTCTAAGTGCAGTTAAGAGTAGGTGAGTTGTTGTATGATATTTAGTAGACATTTCAGATGTATCTGCTAAGCCTCCTTTAAAGAGACCTGAAGATGATGTTCTAGATTTATCTTGATGTTTATTCTTTGCTTTCTCAAACCCTTCTATATCATTAATGTTAATATCCTTTTCTTTTAATATCTCTTCGGTTACCTCTTTTGGTAGACCGTATGTTTCGTACATTTTAAATATATCTTCTCCTGTAATATTTTCTTTTTTAGTGATTAAGGTATCTAATTCCTTTAAACCCTTCTGTAATGTTTTGTTAAACTTCTTCTCTTCGTCCTCAAGTATATTTAATATCTCTTCTCTATTACTTTCTAATTTACTCCATACAGGTTTAAATTGTTCTATACATACACTTGCAATTTCTCTTACAAAAGAATTCTCTATGCCTAACTTTCTAGCATGTCTCATTGCTCTTCGTATTAATCTTCTTAGAATATATCCCTGCATACTGTTAGAAGGTGTTACCCCGTCCATAACTATCCATGTAGATGCTTTAATATGGTCTGCTACGATTCTTTGAGATTCTAGATTATCATTTTTTGAAAGTGATTTAATTTTTTCAAATACGGGTT
>DAINAD010000085.1:0-2199 GCA_036733605.1 Patescibacteria group bacterium
CTGCACTAATCTTTTTAGGAGCAAATGTTTTCTTTTTCTCTACCTCTACCTTCTGCTCTTTCTTCTTTTCAAATACAGGGACATTTTTTAATACTACATCTGCATTAGATTGTAATTTAGGCTTTACATTCTCATTAACAACACACTTAAGCCTACAGTGAGTACCTAACACATTAAATATTACTCCACCAATCATATCTCTACTAACAGGAGTATCTATCTGATCTTTATAGAATTTAAAAGGTACCTCAATACACAGAATATTCTTTTCAATACTAACAGGTTTAGAGGCACCTAAGAATGCAAAAAGGTGTGTATTAAGGGGCTTAACCCCTTCCGCGACTTTCTTCCAATTCTTCTCTATATCCGATATATCTAACTCTATTACATCACTATTAACTACCTCTACACTCTCACTCTTACCCTCTACAATTGTTGTATTTTTTCTTACAACCTTTTTAGCAGTAACAGGCTGTGTATCTTTTTTTTCTACACTTTCCTCTTTTGAGTACGTTGGTATTAACATCTGTAAGATTAATATTTGATTTGTACTGTTCTTTAAATCTCTCTCAACATTAAGAAAATCTTTAATTAAAGAAAGTAAATCTCTTAATTGTAAACCCTTAGCAAAGGTATATTCCTCTACCTCTTTGCCAGATATTTTACCTACTAACACCTCTCTTAATGCCTCTAGTGTAAAATTAGTAAACTGAATTAAATTAGTACCCTTCTCTTCTAACTCCCTAATACACTCAAGTGATTTTTTAGAATCACCCTTAAGAAGTGCAGTAAGCAAATCATTAACCATATATACCTCAGGAATACCAAGTACTACTCTAACTTCATCTTCTGTAATCTTTTTAGCATCTTCACTTCGCATTTGGCTATTAACAACAACATCAAGCAAAGAAAGAGCATCTCTGTAACTACCTCTTGCATTTCTCACAATTATATCCAACCCCTTACCCTCAACCTTTAATTTCTCTTTAGAAAGAATATCCTCCAATGTAGTTCTAATCTCTTCCTCTGTACCCAACCTAAAATCATACCTTTGACACCTAGAAAGAATCGTAGCAGGTAATTTATGTACATCAGTAGTAGCAAGTATGAATATTACATGCTCTGGGGGCTCCTCTAAGGTCTTTAGAAGAGCATTAAACGCCTCTGTGGTTAACATATGTACCTCATCAATTACATATATCTTAAATCTCCCCTTACTAGGTACAAACTCTATCCTCTCCTTTAACTCTCTAATCTGATCTATACCCCTATTTGATGCTGCATCTATCTCAATCATATCCATAAAGGTACCATTAGAAATAGAGGTACATACCTCACACTTATTACATGGATTACCATCCTTTTTAGGTTTAAGACAATTAACTGCTTTAGACAGTATCCTTGCAGTACTAGTTTTACCAGTACCTCTAGAACCAACAAAAAGAAAAGCATGAGAGAGTTGATTACTCTTAACAGCATTTTTCAAAATCTTTGTAATATGATCTTGACCAACAAGTTCATCAAAGGTTTGAGCTCGATATTTTCTATACAATACGGTGGACATGATGTACATATTAAACTAGAAAGAGACCACTAACAAGTAAAAAATATTTACACACCCATTAAGCATTAATATCACTACCTTTTAAACTCTCAACAGCCTCATACAAAAGACGTGTATACAATCCGTAACCAATTGAGTTAATTGTACCACTCTGTTTCTTACCTAAAATATCACCTGCACACCTAATTTCTAAATCCCTGTTTGACAATACAAAACCAGAACCTAATGCCTCCGATTCCCTTAATGCTTCTAATCTTAATGTAGCATCTCCCTTCAATTCATCGTACAGAAAACAAGCATACGCCTGCTTTTCTCCCCTACCTACTCTACCCCTAATCTGATACATCTGAGAAAGACCCAATCTATTTACATCATCTACAATTAAGGTATTAGCATTAGAAATATCTAAACCATTCTCAATTATCGTTGTACAAAGTAAAACATCTATCTCATGGTTAACAAACCTATCCATTACCTCTATCAACCTATTCCCACTCAACCTACCATGTGCCACCTCTATGCGCATATCAGGAAGTAACTCTCTTAGTCTCTCTTCTAAACCATATATACTCTCTACCCTGTTATGTAAGTAATATATCTGTCCATCTCTTTTTAACTCACGTAAGATACACTCT
>DAINAD010000086.1:0-2171 GCA_036733605.1 Patescibacteria group bacterium
AATGTTTAACCTAATATGGATATGAGGCGATTATTTCGTTTAAATCTAATCAAACAGGTATGAGTATATCATAGATGTTTAAAAAGACCTAATACTATTTCATTGGATATTACAAAAGCTTCTCTAGTAGGAGGTATTACTTTGATTTAAAGATATCTAAAATACCAATATCTAGAGTATCTTCTATCTTTTGTAAACTATTCTGCATATCAAAGAGATTGAAATCAGGAAGTAAACTTAATTTAGTATTTATTGAGAATAGGTAGAATGTATTTATTACAGAACTTATAGCTATGACAATTAGTAATACTATTATCAATATCTTAAAAAAAGTATGACTCTTACTCTTTTCAACAGTTTTCTCTTTATCCATTAATACAAAATCCCGTAACAATTTAACTATCCTTATTATATATCAATTAAGAGAGGAGGGTATCGCAGAAGTGTATAATGGGGTATGTTAAACAAGATAGTATTAGGTACATCATTTTCTCCAGAGTATGCTAAATATATAGGGGGTGAGAATCCTGTTGATTTGTTAAAGGTGATAAATAGGGATTTGGGTATAAACGATATTAGATTAGGTCTAAGGTGGAATGTAGTACAGGAGGGTAAAGAGATATCCTTAGATTACTATGATAAATATTTAGAGTATCTTTTTAAAAATAAGTGTAAGGTATGTTTAAATATTGGCCCTATTAAAGTCTTTAGATGGCCAGAGGATCATATCCCAAAAGATATTGGTGTAAAAGAAAGAGTAGTTAATGTGGATTCAGATATAGCTAAATACTCATATGAATATTTAGATAAGCTTTTAAATCTTCTTAAGAAAAAATATGGTAATAGATTGGATGATGTAATGTTTCAATTGGAAAATGAAGCTTTCTTTAAGTTTGGGAGATTGAGAATTACAATGTCTAAGGAATATATATTAGGTTTAACAGAGATACTTAAGAATCATTTTCCAAATAATAGGGTAATGTTTAATAGTGCGGGGAGGAAAAATGTTAAGGAGGTCATAAAACTTTTCAAAGAGATTTCTGATAGGGGTATATATACACCACAATCTCTTGTATTAGGGTTTAACTACTATTTTAAATTACCTAATATACCAACAAAAGATCCTCTTAAATCTTTCTCTCTTTTATCTATGAGTATTAAGAGATTACATAAGTATCAAAAAGATATGGGATTTGGTTTAGAGATATCTGAGGGACAGTTTGAGCCTTGGGGTAAAGAGAAAACACCAGGTAATTCATATTCAGATTATGAGTATCTATTAGAAAAATGTGAGAGCTATTTTCCTCCAGATTATCCATACAAATTACTTAGGTTATGGGGAACAGAGGAGTTGGCTTTTAAGATTTTTAATGATACTTTAGAGGAGGAACATAAGAGGATAATTGAATCTATATTGAATAAATAATTCAATACTTTTTAATCTTTGGTGAGTACAATATCTCTTTATGGTTAGAACTCATAAAGGGCTTAATTATGCATTCATAGATAGTCAGAATCTTAATTTAGGTATTAGAAGCAAGGGATGGGAGTTAGATTTTAAGAAATTTAGGATATACTTAAATGATAAGTACAATGTTAAGAAGGCTTTCTTGTTTTTAGGTTACATTAAGAGTAATCAAAAACTGTATTCATATCTTACTAAGGTAGGGTATACATTAGTATTTAAACCTGCAATTAGATACAAAAAGAATGGAATATACACGATTAAGGGTAATGTAGATATTGAGCTAGCTATGACTACAATGATAGAGATAAACAATTTCAAGAAAGCTGTAATAGTATCAGGTGATGGGGATTTCTACTTCTTAGTAAGATATCTGTATAAGAAAAACAAACTAGAAGCGTTACTTGTACCAAATGAAAGGTACTCAACTTTGTATAAAGATTTTTTGAAATATATCCTTAGATTGGAAACTTTAAGAGGAGTATTAGAAAAACAAAGGGGCAAGATCAACGATCGGTCGAAACCTTAGGTTGCTTAACTTGCCCATGGTAATGGAGATCCACGTTCGGTCGAAACCTTAGGTGACTTAACTCCATTATGGTGATTAAAAATATTCTAATACATCCACATTTTACAGTCAAGGAAAGAAATATTAACAAAAGATTTGAAAGAGAAAGTGAGGAGTATCCTATATAAAAATGATATA
>DAINAD010000087.1:0-2104 GCA_036733605.1 Patescibacteria group bacterium
TTTCAATATTTAGTGTATATTTACATTTTAATAATATTGAATTTAAAAATCTTACTAAAGAGGAAGTTTCAAACTATAAAGGGTATCTGTCTAGTGGTAATCATTTGAAAGATTTGGATAGAAT
Source organism: Patescibacteria group bacterium (assembly GCA_036733605.1). Classification (GTDB taxonomy): domain Bacteria; phylum Patescibacteriota; class Dojkabacteria; order SC72; family SC72; genus JAVEVH01. The sequence continues at coordinate 125 of DAINAD010000087.1, forward strand.
TAGGCTAAAATGTATAGAAAAGGCTTTACCTACAACAAAAGGAAAAGATGAAGCTCCTAGAGGCTCAGGAAAGATATCGAAAATTTCTACTGGTATGAATACACCTGTAGATGAATCTGAAAATGTCATTGAGGAGTTAGATGAGACACCAGAGGTATATGAGGATGACTTCCTAACCAAAATCTACGGTAAGGTGTATGGGTCGTTGGGTATACTTCAAAGACCATTAAATTCCAGAGCAAGAAGTACAAATGGTTTAGATGTTAGAAGTATAAATAGGATGTTGTCTGCTTTAAGGTCATATTTAAAATTTAGAATTGAAATGGATTTAGATATTCCAATTCCTCCTGATGGTGTTAAGATGTCGAAGGCAGATAAAAAGATTAAGAAGGTTGCCTCATTGGAAGATTTAACTAGATTGATAGAGGCTCCTATGGAATTTGAAAAAGATGAGAAAGTAGCACTTAGAAACAGATGTATGTTAGAGATGCTTTTTGCAACAGGTATGAGAATATCTGAGTTAATTGGGTTAAATATTGAGCAATTAAATACTCAAGGTAGGCTGTATATCACTGGTAAGGGTAAAAAAGAAAGAGCTGTATTTATGACTCAAAGGTCACTAGGTTGGTTGAATAAGTATTTAAGATTAAGGTTAGAACATGCTTTTTCGGATAGAGAGAAGAAAGAACAACCGGGTATTGTTGATGAACTTTTTACAGATTTGGGTATAGAGAGTAAAGATATGAAACAGCGTGAAACATCTGAAGATATTTCACATTCCCAAGGTTTAAATTTAGAAGTTTTTGATAGTGAGAATAGGAAGTATATTAGATTGATAGAGGAATATAGGAAGAATAAGTTTTTAGAAAAATTCGACTCCCCTGCCCTATTCATCCCTTTTGTAGGAAGTAGAAGTAGAAAACCTAATGCAAGGATATCTACAAACTATTTTCAAGAAAAAATAGCGGATTACAGAAGAAGGTTAGGAATACAGATACCTACATCTGCACACAGTTTAAGACATGGTTTTGCAACATATATGGCTGAGGATGGTGCTAGCGCTGTAGCCCTTCAAATATTACTTGGTCATGAGAGCTTAGAAACAACTACTAAGTATGTACATGCAAGCGAAAAGTTCGCAGAAGAAACTGTTAGAAAGAATCACCCGTTAAAGTAGCTATTCAGTAAGAGACGCTTGTATTTTTTGAGCGTCAGGATCATCTATATTAGATTGTATAGCAGCTATTGCTGTAGGGTCTTCTTGGCTATATCTATCTAAAAGGTCTTTACTTTTTTTAGTCATCTCTATTGTATCTTTTAGATATTGGTTTAGTAATTCTAATTTCTTTGTCTCAGCGTTATCTCCATATGCAGTAGTAAATACCTTATTCATTTTCTCTGCAGCTTCCTCTTGTGTAGTGGGAGGTGTTTGAAGCATATTTGCTAATTCTTCTAAAGCGGTATCATCTTCTGATTGTTCTAATGAAGTTATAGCAATATCTAATATCTCCTCTGTTCCTAATAGGAGTAATTCATCTAATTTCTCTTGAGTAAATCCTAAGTCTATTAATTCCTGTTTTAATGACTCAAATTCTGTTTTAGGGTCCATTTTTGTTTAATAAAAGTTTATTTATTTAATCATACCTATTAAATTCTGAGCTCCAGGTGTATTCATTTTGGTTAGGATATCAACCAATGATGGATTAGGATTACCCATTTGTATTGCATCTACAAAGGAGTTTAGTAATCTATGAGTTCCGCTTGTACCAAGATTCTCTAAAAGAGCAGATCTCGTTATTCCAGCATTCTGAAGTGCTGTTTCTGCTAAGTGAGGTGCCATTTCATGTACTCCACCCATAAAGTTACTGTGATTTTCTACTCCTCCTGGAAGATTTCCTGCAGGACCATTCGCTAAGTTACCATTCCATGCACTACCAGGTAAATCAACTCTACCGTTTGAGGTTAAAACATTCTCTGTTA
>DAINAD010000088.1:0-2037 GCA_036733605.1 Patescibacteria group bacterium
ATATTCATTGTTAATCATCTTAGGTAACCAATATACGATAAATTCATTGTACTCATGAGGTAGTAATCCAATCTCTTCTAATTTGTTTTGTAAAAAGGTTAGGGTATCTTCTCCCTTTACTACATATCCAGTAGTCATATCATATTCAAAGCTCTCATATTCTGTTCCTTCCCAGAAGAGATATGAATACTCTCTGTTATCCTTACTATTAACAATTTTTCCATCTGGATATGCTGTAACTTTCCACCCATTGTCATATGTAGGGTAGGTTACAAAGAGATTTCCTTTGTAATTAATATTTACTGAAATGTTCTCTTTTTGTGTAGGGTAGAGATATATTACTGGTTTGTAAATAACATCTTGAGGGATTCCTGGAATGACAGGTGGAGAATTGGGATCAATATTAGATTGATCTTCAGAACAGAGAATAGGTATTTTTAAGTAATTAGGTATAACTCCTAATTTTGTGATTATGGCAAATACTGCAATTAGGGAGATAGTAACTCCCAATATTATTAAAAGAGTTTTCTTCATAAAAGATAAAAGTAATTTATTAATATTAATTCTATTTCTTTTAATATCCTATTACAAATATCTATGTAGAGCCTCTACTTTGTCCAATTGTTCCCAGGGTAAAGCTAAATCATCTCTCCCGAAGTGACCATATGATGCTACCTGTTTGTATATGGGTTTTCTTAAATCTAAATCCCTAATTATTGCACCTGGTCTTAAATCAAAATTTTCTTCAATTATTTTAGATATCTTTTGGTCAGATATTTTACCTGTACCAAATGTATCCACCATTATACTTAGTGGTTTAGCTACCCCTATCGCATATGATACCTGTATCTCACATCTAGAAGATATACCTGCAGCTACGATATTTTTAGCAATATATCTAGTCATATATGCTCCAGATCTATCTACCTTTGTACAATCTTTACCACTAAATGCTCCACCTCCATGTCTACTCATTCCTCCATATGTATCTACAATTATTTTTCTCCCTGTTACACCAGCGTCTCCCTTAGGCCCTCCTATTACAAATCTTCCAGTAGGGTTAACATATACCTTAGTTTTAGAATCTACTAACCCTTTAGGTATTACTTTGTCTATGACTTCTTTTTTAATACCTTCCTCTATCTGTTTATGACTTACCTCCTCACTATGTTGTGTACTTACTAATATTGTATCTATTCTTTTTGGTTTCCCTTTACAATATTCTACTGTAACCTGACTCTTACCATCTGGATATATCCAAGGTAGTATGTTTTCTTTTCGAACTTTAGCTAACTGTTTAGTTAGCTTGTGTGCTAGATATATTGGCATAGGTATGTACTCCGGTGTTTCATCACACGCAAATCCAAACATCATACCTTGGTCTCCTGCACCAATCTTTTCAATGTCATCTCTTTGCTTTCCATCTCTTTTCTCTAGCGCATTATCTACTCCCATAGAGATATCTGTAGATTGTTTAGATATTGCTACCTGTACTGCACATGTATTCCCATCAAAGGATTTACTACTGTCGTCATACCCAATATCTAAGATTGTACTTCTTACTAATTCATCAAAATTAATATTGGCATTGGTCGTAATCTCTCCCAGTAGTATTACCATTCCTGTTTTAGTAGCACATTCACAAGCGACTTTAGAGTAGGGGTCTTGTTTAAGACATTCATCTAATACAGTGTCACTAATTTGGTCACATACCTTGTCAGGGTGTCCCTCTGTTACACTTTCTGATGTAAAGTATGTTTTAGGTGAGGTTAAAAATGTTTTACTCACATCTATTAATTTAAAAAATTTAAATATCTGATGTGAAAAAAAAAGACTCCGTGAGAGTCTTAATATTTGTCTCACATCTATCTAGAATTAGCACCATGTATTACTACTGGTTGCTGAGGTATCAAAGGGCTAGTCCCTCCACCTCTCTTGATGTCTATATGATTATATATCCTTGTACTGTGAATTTACAATATATCATATAGACATCAAGAGAGGTGGAGGGACTAGCCCTTTGATACCTCAGCAACC
>DAINAD010000089.1:0-2020 GCA_036733605.1 Patescibacteria group bacterium
AGATTTTTAGATAATACGGATAATGTAATTACCATTACAGATGATAATATCTCTAGATACCAATTTCCAATTAAAAGTATAGATAAGCTTCCAGGTAATATTAATATATGGTTAGCTACGAAGGAAAACCAACCCTTAACAGGTATAAATACATATCTCAAGGATATTAATGGTAAGATTTTGTATGGTAATAAAACAGGTCCTAATGGATACTTCTTAACAAACAAAGAATTCCCTGAGGGTGTATATCATATTGAATTCGAAGGGTTACCCTCTAAAATGCCAAATATTAGATTTGTAAGAAGTAAAGATACAAGTAAATTACCTTTAAAGATTACATTAACATAATGGATTCTAAAGCAAGAGCAAGAACAATTGAATCTACACAAGAACATCTAGAAGTTAGAGATATTCTAGATGATTTAGTAATTACTAAAAGTGGAAGTGTAGCATTAATAATACAAACCTCCGCTATTAACTTCGACCTTTTAGCAGAATATGAGCAAGATGGTAAGGTATATGCATTTGCCGGATTACTTAACTCTCTTAATTTCCATATTCAAATATTAATTAGAACTAGAAGAGTAGATATTTCTAACTATGTTGATTACCTTAAAGAACAAGAGAAAGATTCAATGTCACAAGGTCTTAAAAAACAGTTACAGATATATACCGAATTTATACAAAATCTAATTGTACAAAATGATGTATTAGACAAAAACTTCTTCATAGTAATACCTTTTAATCCTGCAGGCGAAGTACCCATGAGTAAGATAATACAATCTAAAAAAACTAGAGAAGAAATGGAACAGCATATGCAAATGAAACAGGAACAATTAATAGAGAAAGCTAAGATATTCTTAGTACCTAAAAGAGATCATGTATTAAAACAGTTAGGAAGAATGGGTCTCTTTGGACATCAACTCACTACAAAAGAATTAATTACTGAATTCTATACAATATATAACCCAGAGGAAGAAATACCAAAGTAATATGGAAGAGAAGAAATATACATCAAAAACAATGGAAATGTTAGAGAAGAAAGGAGACAGTATCTATAAAGATAAGTACTCTTCTTTTCAAGAAGATCTTAAAAAAGATATAGAGAAAATTAAAAGTGAAAGAGATACTGATATTAAGAAAGATAAAGGTAAGGAGAGATACAATGAACCCAAAGAGGAGAAGAAGAGAAAGAATCCAATTTTTAATATCCTTGATAATCTAATACCTTCTAGAAAACCCCTACCCGCTATTAATGATGAACCCATAATAGGTAAATATGGAGGATTAACAACTCAAGATGTAATAGCACCAATAGACTTAGAAGTAGATTTTAATACCCTACAAATGGGTGATTACTACTTTAGAACTTTCTTTGTAAGTGGATATCCTAGATTTGTAGGACCTAATTGGCTATCCCCCATCATTAACTTCGAACACTCTCTTCGTATTAGTACTTTCTACTACCCTGTTGACTCTAAAGCAATATTAGAAAAACTAAAACGAAAGATTGGTGAAATGGAGGCAACAATATATGGACAAATGGAGGAAAGAAAAGTAGTAGATCCTTCTGTTAAAGTAGCTCTTTCAGATGCACAGCAATTACAAGATTCCATAGCAGAGGGTACAGAAAAATTCTTCCACTTTACAATGTACATCACCATATATGCTCCTACTAAAGACCTATTAGAAAAATACAGTAGGAATGTAATATCTTCTCTTGCAGCTATAAATGTAACTGCTAAACCAGCTACACTTCAACAGGAGCCAGGATTCATTAGTACTCAACCAGTAGGATTAGACAAACTGTACATTACAAGGAATATGGATACTACATCCCTTGCGACTACCTTCCCATTCGTTACCTCAGAGTTAACAATGGACCATGGAATCATGTATGGAATTAATATGCATAACAAGAGCTTAGTAATCTTTGATAGATTTGAATTAGAGAATGCAAATGCCGTAGTCTTCGCTAAGTCTGGTGCTGGTAAAAGTTACTTAGTAAAACTAGAAGCAA
>DAINAD010000090.1:0-2010 GCA_036733605.1 Patescibacteria group bacterium
TTGACTATATCTATTTCTAAGTCTAAATCTATTTTAAAATCATATCTCCCATACAAAACAAAATACCTATTAATCTTCCACCATTCCTCTTTAGGATACAGTTTTTCTAAATCTTTAGATATTTTATTAGGATCTGTATTTTTAGTTAAACGGTACTTAATAGCAGTCTTTTTAACATGTGTATCTACTGCTATACCTAAATTAGCCTTATACAAATCATTTAGAAATACATTAGCAGTCTTATACCCCACACCTGGAAGCTCAAGTAACTCTTCTAATGTAATTGGTACCTCCCCATTATATTTCCTTAATAGAATATTCGCAGTCTCTTTAATATGTTTAGCCTTAGTATGAAAGTAATTAACAGAAGAGATATATTTCTCTATGTCTTTAATCTCTGCCAAAGACATCGTATACGTATCGGGGTATATAGTAAATAACTGTTGGGTTATCTTATTTACCTGTTTATCAGTAGTTTGTGCACTTAACATTATACAAACAAGAAATTGAAAAGGTGTATTCCAATTTTTAAGCTCAGTATTAGCATCAGGATACATATCTTCTAATATCCTAAGTAACCTAATAGCTCTTTCCTTTTTATTCATTCAAAGAGTTAAGGAATTTAACTAAAAACCTTTCTCCATACATATATTCAAATACATACAAAACCTCAGGGTTTAATTCTAATATCCTTTTTATCTCATTTCTTATATCTTCATTGTACCATGTTACTCTCTCAAAACTCTTTACAATACTTTCTGAGATATCTTTAGAAAGTTTGTATATATCATCCTTACAATTCTGTTTCAAAGCTCCTAACCAAGCCTCCCTAAGCTCTAAATTAACGTCAGAATCTTTATAGAGGTATGTTTGTATCTCTTTTATACCAAGATATTGAGGAACTCTCTTTGATCGATATCTTTTACTGTATATTCCTAACTTAGTTGAAGCAAAATCCATACAATCATTCTTTATATCCTCTCTTCTTCTCCATCCACTACTCTTTTTAGTAGTAATATTTTTCCATCCATCCCCTATCCTTTGCTCAAATATAGAATATACTTCCTTACTTTTCTCTTGTACATCACTCTTTTCATACAAATCAGCTTTCTCTAACCTACTTTGAGTCCATTTCTTTTCTTCTGTTTGTAAGCGTATTACACATCTATCTATATTTAATACCTCTCTAAAATATTTATCTAAATCTAATGCTGTATCTGCTAAATCCTCTATCTCATTACCATTTTGACCCTCTGTTAACGCATATCCTATTGTTAATGCATTACTAAAAGGTCCTCGATCAAATAAATAGATACCTTTATTGGGGTTACTTAGGATACTGTTTAATATCTCTAAACGATTTAGAGCAAACAAACTCATTTTAATATGTACCTCTCTTTCTCTCTCAATATTCATATCAGGATTTAAACCCTCTTTAAGGGTAGTTCGTATACAGTATCCTATTGGAGAAGCATAGTATGGCAAAGAAACCACAGTTGTATCTATCCCGTTATTACAATATTCTTGGGCAAGATTTTTTACAGCATCACCTTTTCCTACTTGATCTGATCCTTCAATATCTATAGATTTAAATTCAGAGAGCTCAGTCATTGCAGGTACCCTATAATTTTATTTCTAAATTTATTATATCACAATCAAACTAGTTCAATTATTCATCCTTTTAGGTCAATTACCATAGGTATATGTACAAATATCTTGTACTAGATAAATACCCTTAGCTACTAAGCACATATACACCTGAACAACTTCTTACACATTAGCAACTCACCCTCCTTTTATTGGCAATATATCTATGAAGGGTACTTAAACCTTCAAAAAGTTACGAAGTGGAACAAGGGGAGAAAAGGTTAGGATACAAAGGCAAAAATTGTAACAGTCCAAAAACTCTACTAAACGCCTAGTCACCCTATAAAAAGTAAAAACCCCACTCTTTTAAGTGGGGTTTCGAATTCTAAAATCCTGGCAATGACCTATCTTCCCGGGACCAAA
>DAINAD010000091.1:0-1930 GCA_036733605.1 Patescibacteria group bacterium
ACACTCTATGTTAAGCTAATATCCCCTACCTCTTGATCTAATCTTGTAATATCTACCTCATCAATACCATTAACAAATTTACTACTACCTAAGGTAATATCCTGTTGATCTTGTGTCAGATATCTGAAAGAAAGAATCTCAAAGTTAGAGAAATTCTCAGTCGTAGATGTCAGTGAGATATCTTTCTCTCCTACAACACTTACAGGAAGATATTTTGAAGTAGTATACCAATCTGTCCATGTCATACCATCATCACTAGATGTGTATTGAAGATATATATTACTGTATTGTGAGTTTGCTAAAAGCTCATTTCTGGGAACCAACCTATCATATACCCTTAGTGCATCAATATATCCTACATTTCGAGTAAAGGTGATACTCTCTAATGTCAAAGCTGTATATACTACAGATATTTCTTCTGACAATTCATTTACATATAGAGTAGTCATAGAGCCATTTAAATCAAGTTCTAAAGCTAGGTATTCCCAACTGTTGTATTTAACAGGAATTTGAGTAATATATTCGGTCCCATTAATATCTTCTAAAACATATTTCATATCCTTAACCTTTAGGTTAAGTAAATTTGATTTAAATATGTACTGTTCATTTTGTATATATCTACTGTTAGACCAAAGCTCTAATGTAAAGTAGTTAGATTCATTAGAATTAATATTTACTGTTTTAGTATCAGTAAGAGTATCTAACTGTAATGCTCCACTACCCCATTTACTTTTTAGTGAGGTTAAATCATTAAAACCCTCTTGAAAGATTAACCCCAGTACTGAGTATGAGAGTTCTCCATCTCCAGTTGCTTGAGAGTACCCATCCCATGAGATACCATTAAGTTTACTGTTACTGCCTAAGTCTAAAATACTAGAGGTATATGCTCCAGAAGAATATCCCTCATCTAAAGTAATCATTAATGCTTCATCAAGATTTACTTTGTCATATATTCCTTCATTGAAAAGTGCTTTGCTATCATGCACAATACTTGGATCTATTCTAATGGGAAATACCCTCTCTTCACTCAACAACCACTCTGGGTCTAATATTATCTCAAATATATATCTCCCACTATCGGTTCTAGATATATTTGAAACAACATTACTAGTTTTAGTACCCAATGCATCTTTAGCAAACTCAGGAAGAAAATGCGCGAAGTAATTTCCCTCCTTATCCGCTATATACAAAACTCCAGATGGATATTGAGTATTACCATCCATACTCTTTCTAATTTCTAATCCTTCATCTAGTTCTAATTCGAAAAGGAATCTATTAACAGGTAATGTACACTCACCTGTTGAACAATCTGATGTATATTTAGGTATTTCATTTAAAACAATCTCTTCCTTCAATCCCTTTCCCTTTATTATTTGATACTCTATATCTACTCCTTCATATATATTTCTAGATATTACAGTGTCCTTAGATATGGCTTCATCACTCTCTTCCCCTATCTCTCTACCACTAGATATTAATTCAAAACTTCTGTTTAGTGAAAACTCACTAATATTGATATCTCTTTCTTCCAATATATTTGAAAGATCTGTATCGTATGACACATCTATTAACGATATCTGAATACCTTTTCTTTCTTGCTTAATACCTAAAAAATATCTAATCTTTTCCCATATACTAGGTTCTTTTCCTTCAAACGGGTTACTGTAAGAGGAAACAGTTTCAAATCTAATATATTCATCGTTAACAAAATCTACAAGGAATTTAGGATTAATACTCCTTAAATATGTACTACTATCTTGTGCTCTAACAATACTATCATTTTCTCTACTTGAGCTATGATATATTAAAAAGAATATACCTAATATACATAGTATTGCTAATACTAAATATGTTGTACATATTAAAAACTTTTTAAATATATTTTCTTTTTTCATATATATTACAACCCCCTATTGTAATTTAATGTAAT
>DAINAD010000092.1:0-1928 GCA_036733605.1 Patescibacteria group bacterium
TCTCTATCAGAAGAGTAGCTAAGGTTACTAAGGGAGGAAAGAGATTGAGATTTAGCGCTATGGTAATAGTTGGAGATCACAATGGTTCTGTAGGAGTAGGTTTAGGTAGAGGTTCTGATACTAGAAGTGCAGTAGAAAAAGGTGAGAGAACAGCTACAAAGAAAATGACTAGAATACAGTTAGCAGGAGATACAATACCTCATGAAGTACTTCATAAAGAGGGTGCAGCTAAGGTATTACTAAGACCAGCTAGACCAGGTACAGGTGTAATTGCAGGTTCATCTGTAAGAACAGTATTAGAATTAGCAGGTATAGATAATGTATATGGTAAATTAATAGGTACTACAGATCCAATAGCTACAGCATATGCAACATTTGAGGCATTAAAGAGTTTAAGAAACAGTAGAGTACTATCTAGAATGAAGAATATGAGAGATAGGGTTGAGTTAAAGAAAGAAACAGATAAAGAGAGAAAGGTTAGAGAAGATAAGAGAAGAGCTAAAAAGAGATTAGAGCATAAGGATGATAAGAAAGATAACAGAAGAGGTGGTAGAAGACCTAGAAGAGATTTTAAGAAAAAAGAAGTAAGTAAGGATATAAAGTAATTAAATATATACATGTACTTAGAAAACATTCCAAAAAGAAACAATAGAATAAAGAAAGGAAAAAGAATAGGAAGAGGATATGGATCTGGTGTTGGAGGTCATACATCCACAAGAGGAAGTAAGGGACAGAAATCAAGAGCAGGCCATAAGTCATTAGAATTCTTTGAGGGAGGTAATGTACCATTCTTTAGAAGAATGCCTAAGATAGCAGGTTTTAAAAGAAACAATAAAATAGTAGCTACAGCTATTAACCTAGATATATTACAAGAAAACTTTAAGAGTGGAGAAGAGGTATCCTTAGAATCCTTAAAAGAGAAAGCATTGATATCTAAGAGTACAAACGCTGTAAAAATATTAGGAAGTGGTGATATTAATAAAAAGATAGTAATAAAAGATCTTCCTGCCTCTGAGAGTGCAAAAGAAAAGATTCAAAAAGCAGGTGGTACTATAAAGTAACCTCTACTACAATGAACAAATACATAGAAATTGCGAAAAGAATCTTAGGTACAGATGAGATTAGAAAAAAAATAGTATTTTCACTTATTATCCTATTAGCATATAGATTTTTAGCAGCTATTCCTGTTGCAGGTATTCCTGCTGATGCTATTAAACAGCTTTTTGAAGGTAGTAACTTTGGTGATTTACTTTCAACAGTATCTGGAGGTGTATTAGAGACAGCCTCTATAGCTGCTATTGGACTTAGTCCATATATTAATGCATCTATCATACTTCAACTACTTGGAACTGTAATACCTAAGCTAGAGGAGCTAAGAAAGGAGGGTCCAGAGGGTAGAAGAGCTGTAAGTATGTATACAAGATTACTTACTGTACCATTAGCAATAATGCAATCCTTTGTTATCTACTCTACCCTTAGAGGTTTTGGGTTAATTGGTCAATTAGAAATACTTCAATTAGTAACAATGATAGCTACACTTACAGCAGGCTCCATTATTGTAATGTGGTTTGCAGAGTTAACATCAGAAAGTGGTATAGGTGGTGGTTCTTCATATCTAATCTTTCTAGGTATTATAGCTGGTATTCCTGGTACCATTAGTAGTAACTTTATGTTAATGGATACATTACAAAAGGCTGTATTCATATTCGTTACATTAGCATTAATAGTGTCTGTAGTATATGTTTCTGAAGCACAGCGAAAGATTAGGGTACAGTACTCAAGAAGAGTTAGGACAGGAGGTGCTATGGATAGCTATATCCCTATTAAACCAACACAGTTCGGAGTTATGCCTGTAATCTTTGCAATCTCCTTACTCTCGTTTCCTCAATTAATTGGTAAATTTATCCTTAGTAGAGATTTAAGTGAAG
>DAINAD010000093.1:0-1917 GCA_036733605.1 Patescibacteria group bacterium
TGATCTTACTGCCATATTAAATATTTAAAAATTCATCAATCTTATCTCCCTTTTTAAGGGTAACTATAGCTTTACGTTTATCACTTTTTCTAAAAGATTTATTACTTTTCCAATCCTTAAATCCTTTACCAGGTTTAACAACTGTATTAACATCTAGTACTGTTACTTTATATTTCTTTTCTACAGCCTTTTTAATCTCTATTTTGTTAACTCCTGTATCAACAAAGAAAACATACTTATTACTTGCATTAGCAAGTCCATATGATTTCTCAGAAACTACAGGTTTTAACATTATTTCTTTATTTTCCATTTGTTAATCTCTTTTCCAATATATTAAGTCCTTCCATATCTACAAGTATATTTCTAGCTGCTACTATATCTTTTAAGTTAACTCCCATAGGGGTAACTACTTTAAAAGTCTTTACATTCCTCAATGCTAAGGATGCTTTCTCACTACCTGAGATTAGTAAACTCTTCTTAGAAACTTCCTTATCAATACTTACTCTTAAATCTTTTAGCTCTTTTTCAGAATCAATATTTACAAACTTTACTAACTCTTCCCTATTTCTTAGAGAAAGCATCATACATAGGGCCTTCTGTACCATCTTCTTATTTATACTCCTCTTCCAATTCCTGTTATTAGGACCAAATGTAACACCACCACCTACCCATAGCGGGGATCTGATTGATCCAGATCTTGCTCTTCCTGTACCTTTCTGTTTCCATGGTTTCTTTCCTCCTCCTGATACATCACCTTTTCCTTTTACACTTGAGGTACCTTTTCTCTCATTACTAGCAAATACATAGAGTACTTGTGCTATTAAATCTCCATTGTATGGTATATCCCATACCATTGGATTTAATTTTGTTGTTTCTTTTTTTGTTACTTTCTTTGTTTCTGCCATATTACTCCTCAAATATTTTTACTAAATCTCCATTAGAACCAGGTATTGGACCACTAATTAAAAGATATGTATCTTTAATACCTACTACTCTCTTGTTTTTAATTGTTACTTTCTCCGAACCCATTCTTCCACCCATTCTTGTACCTTTCCATACTCTACCAGGATCTGTACCTGCACCTATTGAACCTGGTGCCCTAAGTCTATCTGATTGACCGTGTGTTCTAGGACCTCCTTTAAAACCATGTCTTTTAACTACTCCAGCAAATCCCTTTCCTTTAGATGTAGAGCTTACTGTTACTTTATCACCTAAGTTAAATGTCTCTGGTACTACATCACTTCCAATCTGTAAACCTTCTGGTAACTCTCCTTTAAGTACCCATTTGTGCGCAGGAGTATATCCTAAATCTTTATACTTACCTAACTCTGCTTTAGTTCCTTTCTTCTTACTTCCTAATCCTAATACTACTTCATCTTTAATTACTCTAGCGATTTTACAACCAGAGACATCAATAACTGTAACTGGTACAGCCCTATCTCCTTCAAATACTCTTGTCATTCCTTTTTTTATTCCTAAAATCGCTTTCATATTTTTTATTATTGAATTTCGATACCTACTCCAGCAGGCATTTGAAGATGTTGTAATGCATCTATTGTCTTGGGAGTTGGATCGATTATATCTATTACTCTTTTATGAGTACCTATCTCAAAGTGTTCAATTGAACTCTTATAGATGAATGGGGATCTATTTACAGCTACCTTTCTTTTTCTAGTTGGTAGAGGTATTGGACCTGCTACCTTAGCACCTGTGCTAATAGCGGTCTCAATTATACTTTTGGCAGATTTGTCTAAAACAACAGAATCATACCCTTTTAACTTTACCCTAATTTTTGGACCTGTATCACTCATTCTATCTTAAAGAGCTAAATTAAACTTTAATATACAGGGAGGTAGTTACCTACCTCCCTATGTATTCTTACTTAAGAATCTCTGTTACTATTCCCTTACCTACTGT
>DAINAD010000094.1:0-1892 GCA_036733605.1 Patescibacteria group bacterium
TTTACGAATATCATAGTTGTGGGATTCTACTCTCTTTTGAGCATTCTCTATTGTTTTACCAAGGATACCCAATGAGATTGGCATATTGTCATCCATACCTACTTGAGTCATTACTGCTTGCATTCTATCTCCACCAAAGAGTCTCATTAATTCATCTTCAAAGGATACGTAGAAAAGTGATTCTCCTGGGTCTCCCTGTCTTCCTGCTCTACCTCTTAACTGATTATCTATTCTTCTTGATTCATGTCTTTCAGATCCAATTATATACAATCCTCCTACTTCCTTTACTCCTTCTCCTAGTGCAATGTCTGTTCCTCTTCCTGCCATGTTAGTGGCTATGGTTACAGAGCCCTTCTGACCGGCCTCAGACACTATCTTAGCCTCTCTTTCATGTTGTTTGGCATTTAATACCTCATGGCCTATTCCTTCCTTAGAAAGCATCATAGAGAGGACTTCTGATTTCTCAACAGAGGTAGTACCAACTAGTATTGGTTGTCCCTTCTTGTTATGTTCCCTAATATCTTCCACTATCGCTTGGAATTTACCCATTTGAGTTCTATACACAACATCATTGAAATCTTTTCTAACCACCTTTCTATTAGTAGGTACTACAATCGTATCCAATTTATAGATAGAGGCAAACTCTTCTGCTTCAGTGAGTGCTGTACCTGTCATACCTGAAAGATATGAGTACAATCTAAAGTAATTTTGTAATGTAATTGTAGCCATTGTTCTACTCTCTCTTTTTACCTCTACTCCCTCTTTAGCTTCAATTGCTTGATGTAATCCCTCGCTGTATCTTCTTCCAGCTAATGCTCTTCCAGTAAATTCATCTATGATTAGTACTTCTCCATCTCTAACCATATATTCATCATCTAGTTTGTACAATTCTTTAGCTTTAAGTGCATTGTCTAAATGGTATGTTAATTGTGCATCTTCATATACATTTTTAACCTTTAATATTTTTTCAATCTGATCTATACCCTCATCTGTAAGAGATACTGAGTTAGATTTCTCATCTACTGCATAATGTTTCTCTACTTGAAGTGTATTAACCAAGTTAGCAAACTGTTTGTACATCTCGTTGGATGCTTGAGCACTAGTAGATATGATTAATGGAGTTCTAGCTTCATCAATTAATATGGAGTCTGCTTCATCTACGATTGCAAAATATCTAGGACCCTGTACTCTCTCATTAAGGTTAGTTACCATATTGTCTCGAAGGTAATCAAAACCATATTCATTGTTAGTACCATATACCACATCACAGTCATATGCTTCTTTTTTACTACATTCGATGAGATTAACACCACTCATATGATCATATTTAAGTCTTCCCGAGACCTTTGCTTTCTTTTCTCTTTCAGCAATTAATTGTTTAGCTTCATCACCTTTTAGTTTGATAGCTTCTTCATCTGTAATATATCTATACTGTGTTCCAGAGTTAATAGCGGATACAGTCATACCTAAACTGTTTAATATATGTCCTGTCCATTCAGCATCTCTTTTTGCTAGGTAATCATTTACAGTAACTAAGTGTGCTCCTCTTCCTGTTAAAGCATACAGATACAAGGGTAGATTTGCTGCTAATGTCTTACCCTCTCCTGTAAACAGCTCCGCTATCTTGTTATCAAAAAGTACATATCCAGCCATTACCTGTACATCAAAATGCCTATGATTAGCAATCCTGTTAGATGCTTCTCTTGCTACTGCAAATGCTTCTGGCAATATTTCAACTAATCTTGCTTTTTCTTCATCTAACACCTTTTTTAATTCTACTTTGTTGTATTTATGAAAATCATCTCTACATGTTTCTAAGTCTACATTTAACAATTTCCTAAAATACATTGTTTTGTCTCTTAGCTCTGTATCTGTTAGCTTACTAATATCCT
>DAINAD010000095.1:0-1809 GCA_036733605.1 Patescibacteria group bacterium
GTGGAACTCCAGTAGTAACATTTGGTTTAGCAACTAATAGGTCTTGGAAAGATCAGAATGGTGAGACTAAGGAAGTTGCAGAGTTTCATAATATCGTTGCTTGGAATAAAATGGCTGAGATATGCCAACAGTTACTAGCAAAGGGTATGAAAATATATGTAGAAGGGTCTCTAACTACCAGGTC
The DNA here is from genome assembly GCA_036733605.1 of Patescibacteria group bacterium. Taxonomy (GTDB): domain Bacteria; phylum Patescibacteriota; class Dojkabacteria; order SC72; family SC72; genus JAVEVH01. The sequence goes on from DAINAD010000095.1 coordinate 185, forward strand.
ATGGGAAGCAGAGGACGGTTCTACAAGGTATAAAACAGAAATAAGAGTTGATGATATGATTCTTTTGGATAGCAAGGGTAAGCAGGGTGCAGGTTTAGATGAGCGAAAAGAGGAAGTACAAGAGAAAGAGGTCGAAGTAGAGGAAGAGGTTGCAGAAGTAGAGGCTGCAGATGAGGATCCGCTAGAGGATACTGATTTACCATTTTAATTTGTATTAATACTGAGTAATGGACGAAGGGAAAATAATAGAAAAGAAAAGTTTGGTTACTCCTTCTTTGGATGATGTTTTTGATGAGAAGGTAGTTACAGAAGAAGAGAGTGATGATACCTATGGTGGAAAGAAAAAACAGAGGAGAAGAAGAAAGATTGTACAAAATCTTTCATGTCCATTGTGTGATTCTGGTGTAAAGAGTGTGTCATACAAAGATGTATATCAATTAAAGAAGTTTACATCTGTAAGAGGAAAGATAATCTCTGTAGAGAAATCAGGAGCATGTCATAAGCATCAAAAACAGTTAAACAACGCTATTAAAAGAGCTAGATATATGGCACTTTTACCATATGTAGCAAAGGATGTTTAAGTGTAATTAGTAATCAATATTAAGAGGCCTTTGGGCCTCTTTTTGTTTTAAAATTTCTCTTTTACTGGTAAACTATTTCGTAATGGATACACTGCCCGTATTAAAGAAAAATGCATATCTTACCGTTTTAATAAAAGATAACTACATATTTGCTAATTTAGCATATACAGATCTTTCTGCCCAAAAAACATATATGCTCTCTGACAAGACGGATCTCTCTCCTCTAAAGTTTAGGTTAGATGATAATGTATTTACTAAAAATTTCTGGTTTGAATATTTTGATTCATTAGAGAAAGTTTTTGATTGGGATATTGTAAATAGGGAGTGGGGTGATGATTTTAGAATTAAGGACTTTGAAAGAGAAGAGGTTGGGGTATCTGGTATTAAGGTAGTAGTAGATGATAACCAATCATTCTTTAAGAATATATATCTTTCCTTAAAGGAATTTTCTAAAGATATTGTACTTAGGATATTGGATGACAGGTATATGGAGGTATTAACAAAGGGATTAGTAGAGAGATTAGAGTATGATGATATAGTGTGGTTAGATTTAGATTTTTCTCATTTCTCAATATTTAGAGGTAAGAGTAGTAAGGGAGGAGAGGTAATATTTTCTTCTTCTAAAATAGATTGGAGTAATGAGATAGGGTTAATAGACTTTGTAAAGAGTTCTAAATTAAATGCATTCCTTTCTGTAGATTCCTCCTCTGAAGAGATTTCAAATAGATGGGCAAACTGTATAGCACATGGGTATGAATATATTACAGATGCTACTCTAAATGATGTAATTAGGGCTTTTACAACATTACAAATACTTTCCATTAAACAGAGTAATAGGAAAAAATATGAAGACATAGGTAAGGGTAATACCGCTATAATACTTACGGGTAAAATCCCTGGGCTTTTACAATTTAGAGAGTTACTTTTCTGTTTAATAGATGGATTAGAATTAGATGGAATATTTGATATCTTCATAGATAGGGATAGTAAACTGTATACCTTTGGAAAGAGTATGATTGAGAAAGAAGAGTCTCAAAATATTGT
>DAINAD010000096.1:0-1768 GCA_036733605.1 Patescibacteria group bacterium
TTTGTTTAAACAAAAAAGGGAGTATTTCTACTCCCTTTTGTGCCACAAACCGAAATTAATGATGATGCTCTTCCTCCGCTAACATAGCATCTTCTCTTGTTATATGTACTGTTTCCTGTGGGTGATTAGGTGGTGCATAAATAGTGTATATCTTTAGCTCTTCTAAATCCGAAGTATTAATTACATTATGCTCTACACCTGCTGGTACAATAAATACCATTTCTTCCTTAACTTCACTCTCTTGCCCATTCATCACTACCTTACCCTCTCCTTGCTCAACTCTAAAGAATTGATCTACGCTGTCATGCACCTCTACACCAATATCTTCTCCTGGTTTAAGTGACATAACTACTAACTGCATATTTGTGCCTGTATAAAGGACTTTTCTAAAATTCCTGTTCTCCTTTGTTCTATCCTCAATATTATCTATATATCCCATATCATATCCCCCTTACAATTTAGATAACTTACCTGATGTTAATATATTCCCAAGTAGTAGTCAAAAAAGTATAACTATGGGTTCTCCTTTCATATGACTTTTGAGGAAAAACTACTTACTAAAAAATATCTACCTTCTCATTTATATACATCTCTAATATCATATCCCTATCAATAAGTAGAGTAGGTATACCCATTCCCTCTATCTTTTTTATCTGTCCTAATTCTCTCTTAATAAATCTCTTTGAATATCTTTTTTCATTAGCCTTAATTCTACTTATATTTAAATCCACTATCTTCCCTTTATCTATAGTAGGGTCATATACAAAGAAATTAGGAATATACTCTATCTCCTCTATTAAAGGATCTTTAAAAACCAATAACCCACTATTTTGTGCTACCCTAGTAAACACTCTCTCCATAGAATCTAATTTAAGATAGCTATCCCTCTCTTTTAAATCTACCGGATAATCTAAGAGCATTTGAGGATACTCTCTATATATTGTAAGCATCACCGCTGAAGGACTTGTATTTTGTTCATTCTCATAATCTTCCATACCCGATTATACAGCAGTATAGTAAATGTTATCTACATTTCTACGCATATCTAATGTATAGATAAATAAAATATGATATCCTTTATTTATATAATTTAATATTTACCCTTTATGGATAAATTTAAGAAACTAAGAGTATTTAATATTGTAATGGGATTTTTTCATCTCATACAAAGTATCATTATTGCAGTATTAAGTACTGATTTCTCACTTCCTCTTAATACCTCATATCTCAAATTTGATGTTAATACACTTACTCTACAGCCATTTCTAGAAAATATTGGTGAATTAAGAATAGGGTATCTAGTAGCACTCTTCTTACTACTTTCTTCAATTGCACATTTTATAATATCTCTACCTAGAATATATGAATGGTATGAGAAAAATATTAAGAAAGGTATTAACTATGCTAGATGGTATGAATACTCTATTAGCTCCTCTGTAATGATTGTAGTAATCTCTATGCTAGTAGGTATATATGACTTCAGCTCATTAATACTAATCTTCTTCTTAAATATGATGATGATTCTGTTTGGTTTAATGATGGAGTTACATAACCAAAGTACTAAGAAAACAGATTGGACATCATATATATTTGGTTGTATAGCGGGAATAATTCCTTGGGTTGTAATAGCTTTGTATCTTTTTGGTAGTGGTGATGGAGAGAACAAAGCTCCTGATTTTGTATATTGGATATTCTTTAGTATATTCCTCTTCTTTAATTCCTTTGCTGTTAATATGGTACTTCAGTATGGAAAGATTGGTAAATGGAA
>DAINAD010000097.1:0-1722 GCA_036733605.1 Patescibacteria group bacterium
GTAGAAAACCTGGTGTATTAAACAAAATAGATACACAAGCAGAGTTTGAGCTATTCGTAGAGGCAAGAGAGTTAGCACTAGAGGGTGATACCGATGGAGCTAATGCAATTAGAGCAGAATTAGGTCTTGGTCAAGGAAGTAGAAATGGCCAAGGTAAAGGAATGGGTAATTGTAATAGATAACTGAGATTACAATACTCCTTAAGTTAAACCCCCATATGGGGGTTTTTCTTTTTTAATGTATAATTAGGTATGACATATAACAGAGAATTTTTTACATTAATATACAAATATGCAATTAGATATTCAGAGATAACAGGGGAGGGTATAGAGGATGTTTTACTTACTCAGACACCCTTTTACTACGCTATTGGCAATCATACATGGGAGAGTGATAAAAGCTCAAAGCTTTGGTTAGAGTACTTAGAAGGTATACAAAGTGGTAAATCTCCAGATGAATTAGCATATGAGATGTTTATTAATCATTTAGAAAAGAGTAATCATAAATGGTTTGGATGTTTTAGGTATAGATATATGATTGATAAAGAAGGAATCCCCATTGTTAAATTACATTTTGAAAACTATGATACCTCTCCATACGGTCCTCTCTCTAAAGAACGAAAAGAGGTAAGAATATCGGGGTTAAAAGAGATGTTTACTGAGATAAAGAGCCTTTATCCTGATGTTAAGTTTGTACAGGGAGGTAGTTGGTTATACCATTATGAAGCTTACAAGCGTTTATTCCCCAAATCATATACAGAGAATATGCAAGAAGTTTCAGTAAAAGATACTCGTATGTTTGTACCATGGGGTCCTTTTGTAAGTAGTGAGGGTAGATTAAAAGAGGATTTAGTAGAGGAATTTTTAAAAAATATTAAAGTAACTAAAACAGTAGATCAGTTAAAAGAGTCTTTTCCATTAAAAGGGTATTTCCCTAGGGGTAGGATAGAGGATTTCTATGAATTTTATGGTATTAATTAGCTAACTGCCCACAAGCACCCTTAATATCTTCTCCTAATGATTTTCTAATGGTACATGTAATACCTCTTTCCTGTAATATCCTTTGGAATAGGGGGGTATTTTTAGATTTTTTAAATGGTAAACACTCACTCTCATTGTAATTAATTAGATTTACTAAGGCTAATCGATCCTTTAATAGGTTAGCTAATTCCTTAGCATGTTCTACACTATCATTAATATTTCTAAGTAATACATACTCATATGTTATCCTCTTGTTACTTTTTTTAGTATATGAATCTAGAGTATCTAACAGACTTTCTAGTGTATTACTATTTGACACACTGGGCATTAGCATATTTCTTAGCTTTTGGTTAGGTGCATGTAAACTAATCGCAATCTTAACACCTAAGTTTTTGGCTAAAAAGGTCCTTAAATTTTGAACATACCCTGAAGTAGACAATGTTACACGCCTTTTAGAAAACCCCATTTTCTCTTTAGCAGTGATAGCGATAATGGAGAGTGAAACATTCTCTAAATTGAGTAGGGGTTCTCCCATACCCATGTATACAATGTTTGTTACTCGTTCATTTTGAGGTTTCAATATTCTACAAAAATACAGTATCTGATCTAAGATCTGTTGAGAATCTAAGGATTCGTTTAAACCCATTTGACCAGTAGCACAGAATATACAGCCTACAGGACATCCACTCATACAGCTTACACATACAGTATTCCTACCTTTCTCTTTCATTAATACACTTTC
>DAINAD010000098.1:0-1715 GCA_036733605.1 Patescibacteria group bacterium
ATATTCGCTCTAAACTGTCTTCATAGTTAAGCTCTTTTTGGGAACCCGGATGAAAACATACTCCTAATATTTCTACCTCTAAGCTATTCTTTTTAATTAACTCCTCTACCCTATTAGCAAAATCTAAATATACAACTAAACCCATCTTACCTAAATGGAAAAGCTGTTTATCATCTCTTGCTAAATTAGTTAGATATATACCATGTATTAATATTTTCTTAACCTTAGAACCTTTTAATGCTTCTACAAAGTTATCAATACTCTCTTGGGGGATACTCTTAGTAGCCCATCTCATAGGGGCTGTAGGCATCATCTGTATACTATTGATGTCATACCTATCCCCCTCTTTTATTGCATTTTCTATTCCTCCACTAGAGGAAACATGTGCTCCTAAATACATACTGTATTTTAAAGTAATTTAGTATCAATATCTACTAAAAGGTATGATATAATTACATCGTTTAATGGAGAGGTGCCTGAGTGGTCGAAAGGAACTCACTGCTAACGAGTCGTAGGTGTCAAAGCCTACCGCGGGTTCGAATCCCGCCCTCTCCGTATTTAAAATTTTTTACATTCCCCTTTATATATTCTAATATTAGGTATGGATGAAAGTAAGAAAAATTTCGGATATACATTAGCTATTACCTTAGGAACCATAGTTATTGGTCTAATCAGCTATATCCTCTATACAGAAAATATCTCTAAACTAAGAGAAACCCCTAAATGTGAATACAATGGTTGGGCATATGAAGATAAAGAGACATATGATGCTGCAGATGGTTGTAATGTATGTTTCTGTCATACAGGAGAAACAGTATGTACACAAAATGAATGCGAGAATCCCAAGTTATGTGATGATGGTACTGTATGTCCAGTAGAACAGGTATTGGAATCTCCCCTCCCCTAATGTAAGATATTAATATAATTTGTTAGGGAACTTTCATATGGACAATATTAATCCTCCAATTATGGAGAACCCAGTAGAAAGTATTACTCCTATACAACCTCCACAAAAGAAACAGCCTCCTGTACTTACAATAATACTTTGTTTTATTTTAATTGTTACTCTACTTTTCCTCTACCTCCTCTTCTTTACCGAGGCATTGGATAATGTAAAGATATTCAATCCTCAAGATGAGAACTCTCAACAAGATGGAGAGGATAATCAGGAAGAAGATGAAACTCCTGAATTTATAGCTTACGAAGGAGAGACTTTTACTGCTCAATTACCAACCCAATGGAGTATCTCTGATTGGAGTATAGAAGAGTACTACGATGGAGATGGTACAAATATGCTTACAGACGAAGCATTTACAGGACTAACAGGATTAAAGATTTTCAAAAACAATGTAGAAATGTTCTACCTTAAAGCAATCTATGGGATAGGATTTGCAGGATGTCCTAACTATGCAAAATTCTCAGATGAAAGTACTACATATTACAATCAAATAGTTGCTGATAATGAAATTAGTGGAACAGAAGTGAATATCGATGATTTTACTAGTTCAGAGTATTCTGAATTTGAATGGCTAGGGAAAACTTTTAGAAGAGTCGAAAGAGAGTATAACTATGATATTGTCGATGGAAATGACTACTTTGAACCATCATGTGTACCTACTCTAGTAGGATTTGAAGGTTTAGAATTTTTACCTCCAACAGGGCCAGCAGCAACTTCATATGACTATGGACCAACTGCAAATGCTACATTAGAAGAT
>DAINAD010000099.1:0-1588 GCA_036733605.1 Patescibacteria group bacterium
TTATCTTTTAAATCTGTTACTAGTAATGCTTTATTAACTTTCTCATTTGCATCTTTAATACCTTGGAAGTACTCTTCTATAGATTTACCATTAACAGTAGAAGCTTTCTCTCCAGAGTATATTCTTACTCTTGCTGTAGATGACTTTCTTCTTCCTATTCCTTCAAAATATTTCTCCTTACTCACTCTAGATGTAATTATAATTTATACTCTTTAGGATTCTGAGCTGCTTGCTTATGCTCTCCTCCCTTATATACGAAAAGTCTACCCATTCTATTATCTCTCAACTTGTTTTTAGGTAACATATTCTTTACTGCTAACTCTATTACTCTTCTTGAATCTTTTTTAATCTGATCCTCAAATACAATCTCTTTTAATCCACCAGGATACCCTGTGTGCTTGTAATATATCTTTTTAGATTCCTTACCTCTTGTTAGTTTTACGTTATCACTATTCAATACAATTACAAAATCTCCACCATCTACATTAGGAACAATACTTACTTTCTCCTTACCTATTAACAAAGAAGCTATCTTAGTAGCTACTCTACCAAGAATCTGATCTTTAGCATCGATAATGTGCCATACTCTATCTACTTCTGATTTGTTTGTCCAATCTGTTTTGTACTTCATATTCTTTAATATATATTTTAGAGACCAGATCTAGATCTTGCTCTCTCTTTTTTAAGAGGAGTGATACCTTTAGATATATTCTTTCTTCCAAGATTTAGGATTCCTTTCTTCTTCTCTTCTTCCTGTTTAACTTCTACTACCTCTTCCTCTTCTTTCTTCTCTACTTTACTTCCTTTCTTACTCTTCGCTTTACCTTTAAATCCAGTTATTTCTACTAAAGATACTTCTGTATTATCACCTGCTCTAAATCCAATCTTTTTAATTGTTACCTTAGTCGTATCTTTCTTAGCTATTTCTATTACCTTCTTTACTAAATCCATATTACCAAAAGTGACCATTAAATCTCTTATTAACCTTACATCTCCCTCCTTACTCTTTCTTACCTTATTAAAAACTGATGTTAACTGTCCCTTTAATACTTTTGCTTTTACAGAAGATGTCTTAACCTTTCCATTTAACATAGCAGACCTAAGTAGGTTTCTAACCAAAGATTCTCTATGTGATTTCTTTCTTCCTAATTTTTTTACGCTATTCCTTTTATACATTCCAGTTATTCACCTTTAATATTAATACCGTATTGGTTAAGTAACTCAACTACTTCATTTAATGATTTGTTTCCAAATCCAGAGAGATTTAGTAAATCATCAACTGATACACTCTTTAAATCTGCTAATGTCTTATATCCACCTGAAAGTAATCCTGTTTTAGATCTCTTAGATATTGGTAAATCCTCTATTCTTAAATCTTGTGCCTCATCTGTTTCTTCTACACTCTCTTCTATTATCTCAATCTTGTTAATCTCTTCTGCTCTCTCTTCTACCTCTTTTTTGGAAAGACCCATTGCAATCATTACCTTCCCAGAGAAATCTTGAAGTATTAATGCAGATTGAAGTAATGCTTCCTTAGGAGCAATACTACCATCTGTATCTACACCAATTACTACAGAGTCTAAGTCTG
>DAINAD010000100.1:0-1563 GCA_036733605.1 Patescibacteria group bacterium
CATTTATAAAGTCTCTCTCTTTTATCCTGTTCTTCCCCTCTATTTGTAATTCTTTAACCCTAATTGATGTATGAGGATTTTTTGTTTTGAAAAGAAGCATACCCTCTTTTGAATATAGAGTTCCAGGTTTAAGAGTAGATGTATCAGATATTAACTCTACCTCAAACAGTTTTACTACCTTGTTAGATATATTCTCTTGAATATTTTTGTCTAATACACTCCAAGCTACTGGCCAAGGTATCATAGCTCTTACTAATCTCTCAATATATTCAGGTTCCATCTCTTCCCATCTAATTTGGGCATTTTCTTTTGATATATCTTTTTGCCAACAGAATGTAGCTTTAGAATCATCCTGTTTAACCGATTCTATCTTTCCTTGTATCCATTCCTCTAATACATCTCCAAGTATCTCTGCAGATTTTTTAACGAGTCTTTCTCTTAATGAGAGATTGGTATCATTAGGGTGTATTGGTTCTTTAAATATTTTTAACACATCTCCCTCATCTATTCCTTCAGACATTAACATTATGGATATTCCTGTTTCTTTCTCTCCTTCTAATATTGCTTTTTGAATTGGTACTGCCCCTCTGTATTTAGGTAATATTGAGAAGTGTACATTTATAGATTTGTACTTAGGATATTGTAGAAAGAATCCCGGCACTATCTCCCCAAATGCTTTACATACAATTAATTCAGGTTTAAATTTTTCTAGTACCTCTTTGTATCTCTCTTCTTTCTTTTCTGTATGGAAAACCTGTATACCATTTTTTAATGCATACTCCTTTACTTTAGATGGTGTTAATATTTGTTTTCTTCCTACCGGTTTATCTACCGTAGTGATTACTCCTACAATATTAAATCGTTCATCTTTGTTTAAAGCATCAAGGGTTTCAACAGATTCCCAATCTGTTCCTAAAAAGAGTGTTTTTACTGGTTCTTTAATTAAATTTCTCATGCTTAATTTTACTGTAATCTTAGTAAAATTGCTATAATACCGATGTTAAATGAAAATATCAGAATTTAAATACAATCTACCAGAAGAGTTAATTGCTAAATATCCTCCTACAAAGAGAGGTACTACAAATTTGTTGGTACTAGATAAAGAGAGTGGAGAGATTGTTCATAGGAAATATTTTAATATTCCTGAATATATCAAAGAGGGTGATGTTGTTGTATTAAATGAAACGAAGGTTTTAAACAGTAGGACATACTTTTTAACTCCTAGGGGTAAGAGAGTAGAGGTATTGTTTCTAGAAGAGAGAAGTAAAGATACATGGTACTGTTTAATAGGGAGAGCTAAGGATGTAGAAATTTCTGATGTACTTAAGTGTGAGGATATTAATATTGAAATATCTCTAAGAGAGGGTAATGGATTCATAGTTAAATTTCTAAGTGGAGATCCCCATACTCTTTTTGAGAAGTATGGTCATACTCCTTTACCTCCATATATGAAAAGAGACGATGAGAGTACTGATAGAGAGAGGTACAATACGGTATTTTCCTCTATCCCTGGAGCTGTAGCAGCCCCTACAGCGAGTTTAAATCTAACTAATGATATATTAG
>DAINAD010000101.1:0-1519 GCA_036733605.1 Patescibacteria group bacterium
GGTTGATAGAGAGTATGAGGGAGTTTAGTACTTCTATTTTTGTATATGATATTGATGGTAATTTACTTTACAGTAAGGATCTGTTTCCTACTGTAGTTCCTTTGGTTTGTACCAGAGATTACATTGTTTTAACTCCTGCTTACTCTTTTTTAGAACAGAAAACATATTTAATTGATATTAAGAGAGATATGTTTAGAGAGTATGAGTATGTAAGAGTAAAGAGAGAATACAATGGTATACAGGAGGAGTATATTACTGTTTCAGAAAGGAATGATTTAGAGAGATTGATTGTATTAGATGGGTATTACAGATTGTGGGTATATGAGAAACAGATTAAGAAGTAGATATATTTTTAAATACCTCTACTGTTTCTTCTACTGTTCTATCCCAAGAGAAAAGTTTTGATCTTTCTTTACCTCTTTTTATTAATTCCTCTCTTAGGTCTTCATCTTTAAATATGCTATACATAGCTTTTCCTACCTCTTTAGGATTAGTACCATCTACTAATATCCCTGCATCACCTACTACCTCTGGGTAACACGATCCTTTATGAGCTATTACTGGTGTATTAGCTCTCATAGCTTCTATTAATGATATTCCAAATCCTTCATACAAAGAGAGGTGTATGAAAGAGAGAGAGTTTTGTAAGAGTGGTTTACTGTGTTTGTCTTCATAGAATCCTGTGAATATTACACTGTCTTTTAGTCCTAAGCATTTAACTCTGTCTTTGAATTTAATAGCGTTAGGATCATTTTCTTTTGTAAAACTTCTACCCGCTATTACTAGGTATGGTGGTTTTCTGTCTTCATCATATTTTACTAAAAACTCCCTATATCCTCTTACTACTCCATCTGAGTTTTTGTTTTTGTATGGTGTACCACCCATATATATGAAATATCCTCTTTCTTTGTAATCTTTAGGTAATGTACTGTCCCATCCTTTAATATCCCTATTACTTTCTAATTCTCCATCTAGATATATTGTATGGATATTTTGCGAAGGGTATTTAGGGTAGTATTTTTTAAAGTCTTTTGTAGTACATTTAGAATTAGAAATTACTGCACTACACTGTTTTACTTTATTTAATTCTAACCAGTAGAGTATTTTTTTAATTATATTTTGTATATATCCTTTTTCAGAATATATATTAAATATTGGAAGTATTAGGTCATGTACCATTAATACTGTAGGTATGTGTTTAGAGGGTATTCCTATCCAAAAGTATGGACAGAAGTATATACTGTTTTCTTTTTTAAGGAGTTTGATAGCGGGGAGTATTTTAGTGTTGTAGGTTATGATATTTTTGTAATCAGAGGGTTTAATATTTCCTATTCTGTATATTTCTATTTTCTTACCTTTAAGGTATGGATCTAGGGTAGATTCTCCATTAAACATTAGTAGGGTTATCTCTATATCCTCTCTTTGGATTATCCTTTTAACAATATTTAGAGTGTATTGTCCAACACCGTGGTGTTTTAATTGATTTTGAGTTGTAGTACAGTCAATTATTAGGTGCATA
>DAINAD010000102.1:0-1511 GCA_036733605.1 Patescibacteria group bacterium
CTTAATATTGATGATTTGTACATATCTCAACCTGATTTTGGAGAACAAGCATTAGAGATATTAGAGACTTTAGTAAGATCTGCTGCCTTTGGTGTAGTAGTTGTAGACTCAGTAGCTGCTCTTACTCCAAGAGCTGAGATAGAGGGAGAGATGGGAGATAGTCATATGGGATTACAAGCAAGACTGATGTCACAGGCTTTAAGAAAGTTAACCGCTATTACTGGTAAAACAGGTACCACTATCATTTTCCTAAACCAATTAAGAATGAAGATTGGTGTAATGTTTGGTAACCCTGAAACAACAACAGGTGGTAATGCTCTAAAGTTCTACGCCTCTATTCGTATGGATATTAGGCAAAGAGAAAAGATCATGAGAGAGGGTAACTTAGTAGGTCATACTAGAGTAGTTAAGATAGTTAAGAATAAGATGGCTCCTCCATTTAAAGAGGCTTCCTTTGATATGATATATCCCGTTGGTATAGATAAAGAGAGTAGTATTTTAGATGCTGCAATACAGCAAGGTATTGTAGATAAAGCAGGAGCATGGTTTAAGTATGGTGATAATCAATTAGCACAGGGTAGAGATGCTACAGTAGGTGTACTAAAAGAGGACAAAAAGCTTAAGGATGAGATTGAAAAAGCAGTACGTGCTAAAATGAAGTAGATGAGAGTAAGTAAAATAGAGTATCAAAAGAGAGATCCTAATAGAGTTAATCTTTACATTGATGAAGAGTTCTTTTGCGGTATATCTTTAGATACCTTAGCTAGTGAGAATTTGTATGAGGGTTTAGAGATTACACAGGAAGTATTAGATAGGATAGTACAAAGGGATTTGAAAAGTAGGTTTCTTACTCGTGTAACAGAATATCTTTCCCATTCTCCTAAAACAGAATTCCAGGTATACAGATATTTAAAAAATCTCAAATTCAAAAAAAAGAATATCTGGTTTAAAGAGGAAATATATTTAGATTGGGATACTCTTTTCGATGAAATAGTGGGTAAATTAAAAGAGTATAAATATATAGATGATGAGAGTTTTGCTAGAAGTTTTGTATCTAGTAGACTGCGAAACAAACCTAGAGGAAAGAGTGTCTTAATATCTGAATTAATATCTAAAGGTGTTAGTAAAGATATAGCAGAGATGGTATGTAACGAAGATATACCAGATGAGTTAGAGGTACTTAGAAATACCTTTGAGAAGAAATATAGGGATAAGAAATTTGATATTAACGATTCTAAAATGGTTGGTTTTTTACAACGTAAGGGTTTTAATTGGGATTTAATTCAACAGTTTAGTCAAAATGACACTTAAAAGTAATAGTAATTGGATATTACCTAAAGAGAATATCTCAGAGAATATCTCAGAATATATTCTTAAGAGTAGAGGTATAGATAAGGAGGAGTTTTTAAATAGTACTCTTAAAGATATTCCTTCTTTTAAAAAGCTTTTTGATACAAAAAAAGCAGCTAAAGAGATTGTAAAAGCGGTAAAGGGTGGTAAAAAGATAGTTA